>JANYHX010000157.1 GCA_025362155.1 Gallionella sp.
GAATACACAAACATCCGGCGGGTTACGCTTTGCTAACCCGCCCTACAAATACCGGTTTTACATTTCCCTTGTGCGCCGCCTCGATCTGCCGCGTAGGGCGCAATAACCGCAGGGCATTGCGCCGGATGGATTTCCCGCCGATACTCTCTCCATGTCTGACTACCGCCGCGCATGGCATCCGGGCGGAACTTATTTTTTCACAATCAACCTGCTGCAACGGCAAGGCAATGACTTGCTAATACGTCATGTCGACAAGCTGCGCAGCATCATCCGGGCTATCCGGGAGCGGCATCCGTTCATCATCCACGGATGGGTGGTGCTGCCCGATCATATGCATAGCGTGATCGAATTGCCGACGGACGATGCCGATTTTGCAACCCGGTGGCGATTGATCAAACAAGTGATTCGGGGACGGTGCTCAATTGATTTTGTGAAATGAGTTGGGCGCCGCCCACATGTAATCCCCATGTAATCGATGTTATTGCTTATTTGTATCAAATGATATAAAATTCACTATCAAATGATTATAAGGAGGCAATCATGACTTCAGCTGTAACAAATGTTGTCAAGTTTCAAAAATGGCGTACATCAGTTGCCCAATCAAATGCGGGCGCAAGAATCAAACTTATTCGCACCGGAGTACAGGCAAATGTACTGGTATTTGCGAGTGAGTATTTCGATATGCCGCGTGCCCAATTTGTAAAGATCATGGGAATGTCGCCTGCGACTGCTGAACGCAAGATAAAAAACCGTAGTTTGCTCGGCCCGATCGAATCCGAACGTCTTGAACGCTTGGCCATCATAGAAAACCAAGCAGAGAAAGTCTTTGGTGATGCGGGAAAAGCCAAAAACTGGTTGACGCAAAAAAATCTTGCTCTAGGCGATACACCTCTATCGATGCTGGACACCGAAACCGGTGCCAGTGAAGTCAGGAAGGTACTAGGTTCCATTGCCTATGGTGGCGTTGTGTAATGGGCATCTCTAAAAATCCACATTTTAGTTCCGTCATAACATGCTTCGCATGTGAGCCTACACAGCAACTTCGTTGTATCCCAACTGCTGTGTTGCAGAAAAAATTTCTTGCTGACATATTAACCATATGTGGCGCTGCGAAATTTTTTCCGCGCCTTGCATTTGGGCGAAATCTGAATTTTTAGAGGCGCCCAAATGCTTGCTTGGCGTATTGCCAAAAAGAAGTATGCACTTAATCGAACAGGCATTGGGGCACACACATACGGCGGGAGATGGAATACGCCCGGTGTGGCGGTCATCTATGCAGGCATGACACCTGAAATATCGGCCATGGAAACGTTAGTGCATGTTGGTGACATGCTTCCAGCAGATTTGGTGCTGGTAAGAATAGATTTGCCGGACGATGAAAGACTATATTTTCGCTGTTTGGTAGCCAATTTACCTTCTGGATGGGACGATCTCCCCGGTTCAACTGTGGCAGTAGAATACGGCAATGCATTTATTAATGCAGGCACTCACCTTGGAATGATCGTCCCATCAGTAGTAATGCCGGAAGCCAGTAATATCATTATCAATCCAAATCACGCTGCTTTTTTAAATGTAGGTATGACAGTCATTCGACCCTTTGAATTTGATTCTCGGTTACGCGGCGGTTAGTTGTTCCTGGGTGTAATATACGTTCCGATACTCATCACTTGGAGTCCTTTGCCATGACGGATACCGTTATTCAAATCGATCCGGAAATTCAAGGCGGAACCCCCGTATTTGTGGGTACGCGTGTCCCCATCAAAACATTATTCGATTACCTGGAAGCCGGGGACTCACTCGCCACGTTTTGCGAAGATTTCCCGTCCGTACCGCTGAAACTCTGTGTCGCGGCACTTGAGCAAGCCCGCGAAGCCGTAGCGCCCGATGCGCATCCTGCTTGATGAGTCGCTTCCGCGTCGCCTATCTCGCGCACTTGCCGAGCACACGGCCTCTACAGTCGTAGAGGCGGGTGGTCAGGCGTGAAGAACGGCAAGCTTCTCGCGCTTGCTGCCGGACAGTATGATGTTTTTGTAACTGCGGATCGGAACCTGCAATACCAACAAAATCTTTCTTCCCTCCCGTTAGCTGTTTTTGTATTGGTGGCATATGACAACAGGTTGCCCACTCTGCTTCAACTCGTCCCTGAACTGCTTGTAAGCCTTGCAAAGCTTACGCCAAACTCATTAGTGCGGGTCGGCGGCTAACCCTTTTGTCAATAGCAATCCCTACACTTCAAGTGAACAGCCAGCCTGGCTGGAGTGCGACACTTCCCAACGCAGCGGGCTCCATCGTCTCCGCCCATTCCAGTGCGCGCATCGCTTATAATTGCGACCTTTCCAATACCAAGGAAGCTGCATGAGCCTGAATAAAGTCCCCTCCGGTGAAATGCCAAGTAAACAAGAAATCCGGTGCGATATTCATCGGTCATTTCATGAACACCAGCAACCTCAGATCTGAGCCCGGACTCTGACGACAAAGGAATTGACATGACTGCAAAGCTCATAGACGGCAAAACCATCGCGCAGGAAGTGCGCGCCGAATGGAAGGTGCGCGCCGATGCGCTGAAGGCGCGTGGAGTGACTCCTGGTCTGGCGGCAGTCATCGTGGGCAACGACCCGGCCTCCAAAGTATATGTCGCGAATAAAGTTAAAGCCTGCGCGGAAATGGGGTTATATTCAAAACACATTGAGTTGGGTAGCGATATTTCCGAGGCCGCACTATTGACCGAAATCGCTGCGTTGAATAGCGATCCGAAGATACATGGCATCCTTGTGCAATTGCCGTTGCCCAAACATCTGGATGCGCATAAAGTCATTGAGGCGATTAATCCGGACAAGGATGTGGACGGCTTCCACGAAAAAAATGTCGGTGCGCTGGTGACGGGCGAAACCCCATTCCCTTCCTGCACGCCTTTCGGTGTGATGGTACTTCTGGAAAAAACCGGCATCACGATTGAAGGCAAACATGCTGTTGTAGTAGGCCGCAGCAACATCGTGGGCAAGCCGATGGCTTTGATGTTGTTGCAAAAAAATGCCACGGTGACGATCTGCACTTCCAAGACCGTTGATCTCGCCAAGTACACCCGCGATGCGGACATACTGGTTGCGGCAGTGGGCAAGGCCAACTTCATCACCGGAGATATGGTCAAGTCCGGTGCGGTCGTGATCGATGTGGGTATCAATCGCAATGCTGAAGGCAAGCTGGTTGGCGATGTGGACTTCGCTAGCGTGAAGGAGGTGGCGGGCTACATCACCCCTGTGCCCGGCGGCGTCGGGCCGATGACTATCACCATGCTGATGGCAAATACCGTGCGTGCTGCGGAGCGATTATCTGGTTTTGGACACTAACAAATCATCCGGGATAAATCGCGCCCAATATGCAGGGATGTTTTGCTCCGGTGACTAATGGCAGATTAGCGGGCTTGCCGTGTAAAGCCTGCTGCGCCAGCCACGCGAAGGCAATAGCTTCAAGATAATCGCCATCTAAGCCCAAAGTGTTAGTGGTCTTTACACGGTTATCAGGCAGCAAAACTGCCAAATGGTTAAATAGGGTCTTGTTGTGTGCGCCGCCCCCGCATAAATAAATTTCTGTTGCACCGGAACAATATTTTTGGATGGCTAGCGCGATACTGCGGCAAGTCAGTTCCAGCAGCGTGGCTTGCACATCCTCCGCGCGTTCATTCCCTTCTAGTTTATTTTGCAACCATGTCAAATTAAAAAGATCACGCCCGCTGCTTTTGGGTGGCGGGAGGGTAAAGAATGGTTCAGCGAGCAGTTGTTCCAGTAAGGGGGGCAGCACGTTACCGGACGCTGCCCATGCGCCGGCGCTGTCGTAGGGCTTGCCTAGATGTTGCATACACCAGGCATCCATCAGCAGGTTGCCGGGGCCGCAATCGAAACCTGAAGTGGCAGCATGGGGCGGCAGATTGGTCAGGTTGCTGATGCCGCCGATATTAACAATGACGCGGTGGATATCTGTATGACGCAGCACCTTGTCGTGAAACGCAGGAACCAGCGGTGCGCCTTGCCCGCCAGCAGCGATGTCGCGGCTGCGAAAGTCGCTGACCACCGTGATGCCGGTTAATTCAGCAAGTAGTGCGGCATTGCCGATTTGCAAGGTATAGCCATGCTCGGGACAATGACGAACAGTTTGCCCGTGGCAGCCTATCGCTTTAATTTTCTGGTTGGATGATTTAGCTTGCGCAAGCAATGGCGCAACTGCAGCGGCATACATTCTGGCCAACTGATTGCCAATGATCTGCGCTTGATGAAGTTCATTGTGAACGGGCAGATGCAATGCCAGTAAAGCGTTTTTCAGTGCGTCATCAAAGGGTACATAGTATTTGCCGAGCTGCAGTGGTTTGGGCTGGCTTAAGTCAACAAGGACGGCATCGATGCCGTCCAGGCTGGTTCCGGACATCAACCCGATATAGAACTCAGGTTGGGGCACGGTCTGATTAATCGAGTTTCGCGAGGTTGGTATTGCGCAGCAGATTCAGGCGCGCAACGAAGTCATTCGCTACGGGTTGGAACGCGGCGAGAGATGCACGGCTTATTGGCTTTGCATCGGGCAACGCAACGCGCAATGGGTCATGCTGCTGCCCATCTACCTTGAATTCATAATGCAGGTGTGGACCGGTTGCCAAACCGGTCATGCCGACATAACCGATGACTTCGCCTTGTGCGACATGTTGACCCTTATGCAGCCCCTGGGCAAAGCGCGACAAATGTCCATATACCGTAGTGTAACGGCCTTGATGGTTGACCATGATGACATTGCCATAACCGCCTTGTTTGCCCACTACGGAAACTGTTCCGTCTGCGGTCACTTTGACTTTCGCACCCATAGGCGCGGCAAAATCCACGCCCTTGTGTGAGCGCCATTTATTCAGTATGGGGTGAAAACGAGACAGGGAGAAACGCGAACTGACTCGCGAAAACTCAATGGGCGAACGCAGGAAAGCCTTGTGTACGCTCTTGCCTTCCGGAGTGTAGTAATCCCCGTGTTGCGCATCTTGCTGAAAATACACCGCACGGTAGGTGTGTCCTTGATTGATAAATTCAGCAGCCTGGATACGACCCGTGTGCAGCAATGCGCCATTGCTGTAGGTCATTTCATATACCACGGTGAATTTGTCGCCTTTGCGTAAATCATGATGAAAGTCTATGTCGCCACTGAAAAGTTCATTTAACTGATTAGCGGCCACTTCGGGCAAACCGGCTCCATCCGTGGCAGAATATAAGTTGGTTTTAATTTCGCCAGTACGCACAAACAAGCGATTTTCCAGTTGTGCCGGAAGTGTTTTGGTGTGAAAAGCACCATCTTGTTTGTCAATCAAAATCTGTGCGTTATTGTCACCAAGATAGCGCAATGCAATTAGACTGCCAGTGGCAGAAGTTTCGGCTTGCACTTCAATTCCGGTTGACAATTTTCGGAAAGAACTAGCTTCGGTGGATTTGCGCAAATAATCACTGGCAGCGGCATCTTCAATACTCAATCGGCGCAGCAATTCATCCACCGTATCGCCGCGTTGCACGCGCTCGTTGCGCCAGTAGCTGGCAGTAGAAGATTCTTCAAGGACAACTTGGGGTAGTGTGATTTCTTCTATGGCCAGTTTGGTGGAGTTTAAATCCAGATTACTTTGTGGCACTAAGCCAAAAGCAGTGACTACCCCCAATAATGGCAGGGTAGATAGAGTAACAAACCAGCGCAGCTTTTTTTTGCTATCGAGCATTTTGCGTTCTTGGCTATGTAGATTTTGGGTTAACATTCGTATCTCCCTGAGTTGCTTTTGTTTTTAATCTAAACGAGTGTTGTTAAATGGTCTGTACGTACTTTAACAGAACAGAAGGACTCTTCAACACTGAACGGATGGGTGGCCACACCAAACCGATGAATGGTTATAAAAGGAAGAGGCTATAAAGATGCAACAAATTAGGAGTTTACCGCTTTTCGTAAATTAAATAGATTATGAAGATGAAAGCAATACCGGCAGAATTTACACATGCGTTATCACAAATAAAACGCGGCACACACGAGATATTGCTTGAGGAAGAATTGCAACAAAAGCTCGCGCTGGGGCGCCCATTGCGCGTCAAGGCGGGATTTGATCCGACCGCACCGGATTTGCATCTTGGCCATACCGTGCTGCTCAACAAGATGCGCCAGTTACAGGATCTCGGGCACCACGCGCTGTTTTTAATCGGCGACTTTACTGGAATGATCGGCGACCCCAGCGGAAAAAATACGACACGTCCGCCATTGTCCCGTGAGCAGGTAATGGAAAACGCTCAATCCTATCGCGACCAGGTGTTCAAGGTACTGGATACGGAAAAAACCGAGATCGTATTTAACTCAAGCTGGATGGATAAGTTTTCTGCGGCAGATTTGATCAAGCTGGCGGCTACCCATACTGTGGCACGTATGCTGGAGCGCGATGACTTTTCCAGGCGCTACAAGAGTAACCAGCCGATCGCCATTCATGAATTTATTTATCCCTTAGTGCAGGGCTATGATTCTGTGGCGCTCAAGGCGGACATCGAGCTGGGCGGCACTGATCAGAAATTCAACCTGCTAATGGGGCGCGAGCTGCAGAAACATTATGGGCAGCCCACGCAGTGTGTGCTAACAATGCCGCTGCTCGAAGGCTTGGACGGCGTGAATAAAATGTCCAAGTCGCTTGGCAATTACATCGGCGTCACCGATACCCCACAGGATATGTTCGGCAAGCTGATGTCGATTTCCGATACTTTAATGTGGCGCTATCTGGAATTGCTGTCGTTCCGCAATCTGGAGGAGATCGCTGTTTGGCGTGCAGACGTGGCTACCGGACGCAATCCGCGCGACATCAAGGTATTGCTGGCACAGGAAATCGTGGTGCGCTTCCACTCGCGGCAGGCCGCGGAAGGGGCATTGATGGAATTTGAAGCGCGCTTTCGACTAGGTGTGTTGCCGGACGATATGCCGGAAGTCAATGTTTCTGCGCCTGCCGGTAGCATTGTTGTGCCGCAATTGCTCAAACAGGCCGGGCTGGTGGAAGGAACATCTGAAGCGATGCGTATGATTCAGCAAGGCGCGGTCAAGCTGGACGGTGAGCGTATCAACGATAAGTCAGCCGTGGTCAAGGCGGGCACGGTGGTGGTGGCGCAGGTCGGCAAGCGAAAATTCGCCCGAATCACAGTTCAGTAAATTGTGGTTGTGGGGGGCGGGCTGATTTGCTAGAATCGCGCCCTCAATTTTTTTGTAGAAGGTAGTTTGTTCATGACAACAGTACGAGTGAAAGAGAATGAGCCGTTTGAAGTAGCAATGCGTCGTTTCAAGCGTTCCGTGGAAAAGACTGGACTGCTAACCGACTTGCGCGCCCGCGAATTTTACGAGAAGCCTACCGCAGAACGTAAGCGCAAACTGGCTGCTGCCGTAAAGCGTCATTACAAACGCTTGATGAGCCAAGTTCTCCCCCCAAAGCTCTATTAAAAGCCTGCGCCGTCTTGGGTGTAATGGTCGGCTTCGTATGAGCCTCAAGCAACAAATCACTGATGACATGAAAACCGCGATGCGTGCCAAGAATACGGCGCGTCTCGGAGCAATTCGCCTGTTACTCGCTGCCATGAAGCAACGCGAAGTGGACGAGCGCATTGAGCTGTCCGATGCGGATGTAGTTACTATCATAGAAAAAATGAACAAGCAACGGCGCGATTCCATTAGTCAATATGAAGCGGTCGGACGCCAGGATTTGGCGGATGTCGAGAAGTTTGAAATGAGTGTTCTGGCAACCTATATGCCGCAACAACTCAGCGAAGCCGAAATCACGGCTGCAGTGGTCGAGGCGATTGCAGCGACTGGTGCGGCTAGTCAGCAAGACATGGGGAAAGTGATGGGCGTGCTGAAACCCAAGTTGGCCGGACGCGCTGATATGGGCAAAGTTTCTGCATTGATCAAAGCGCAACTGAACAAATAATCTGTAGGGCACCTCTAAAAATTCAAAATCCTAAGCTAGACAAGGCGCGAAAGAAATTTTAGCGCGCGGCATATGTTTGATATGTAAGCGTTAAAATTTTTTGAGCAACGTAGTATCGCGACGGAGTTTGGGTTTTTAGAGGTGCCTGTAGTAGCCATCCCAAGTAGTACCCAGATAAGCATTCCTTGGTATTTGCCAAGCGTAATGAAAAGGCGGTGTGCTGGCGTGATTCCAAAAAATTTCATTCAGGATCTGCTTAATCGTCTCGATATTGTGGACGTGGTCGAACGTTATGTGCCGCTAAAAAAAGCCGGGGCAAACTACGTTGCCTGCTGCCCGTTTCACAACGAAAAGTCCCCTTCATTTACCGTAAGCCAGACCAAACAGTTTTATCATTGCTTCGGCTGCGGCGCGCATGGCACGGCGATTAGTTTTGTGATGGAACATGCCGGGCTTGGCTATGTGGATGCGATTGAGGAACTGGCGCGCAGTGTGGGTTTGGAGGTTCCAAACGAACGCCCTATCGCAGCTGAAGCGTACCAAAAAATTGCGCCGGATTTGTATGAGGTGATGCAAACCGCCACAGGCTATTACCGCGAGCAACTCAAACTGTCCCAACGTGCGGTCGACTATCTCAAACAACGCGGCCTGAGCGGCGAGATTGCGGCAAAATTCGGCATTGGTTATGCGCCGGACGGTTGGCAGAATCTCGCTGTCGCTTTTCCAGATTACCAGGATGCAACGCTGAGTGAAACCGGTTTGGTGATCACCAGCGAAGAGGCTAAACGCTACGATAGATTCCGTGACCGCATCATGTTCCCGATCGTCAACGTGCGCGGTCAGGTCATCGGCTTCGGCGGACGGGTGCTGGATAAGGGCGAACCCAAGTACCTCAATTCACCGGAAACCCCATTATTTGAAAAAGGCCGTGAACTGTATGGTCTGTTTCAGGCGCAAAAAGCTATTCGTGCCAAGCAACGAGTATTGGTGGTGGAAGGTTACATGGACGTGGTGGCACTGGCGCAACACGGCGTGGAATATGCCGTTGCGACCCTGGGCACGGCGACCACCCCATACCATATACAGAAATTATTGCGTTTAACCGAACATATCGTATTTTGTTTTGACGGCGATAAAGCCGGGCAAAAGGCGGCCTGGCGGGCACTGGAAAACGCGCTGCCCTATTTGCAGGACGGTAAGCGTATCAGCTACCTGTTCTTGCCGGTGGAACATGATCCGGATAGTTTCATTCGCGAATTTGGCAACATCGCTTTTGAGCAGTGTGTTGAGGAAGCCATGCCTCTTTCCACTTATCTGTTGCGTGAAGTGGGTGCTGGTTTGGACTTGCGCACCCAGGAAGGCCGTAACCAGTTATTGCAGCGCGCCAAGCCGCTGTTGACGGCCATCGCTGCGCCAGCCACAGCATTGTTGTTGCGCAAGGAAGTCGCCGCGCTTTCCGGCGTCAGCCAAGCCGAACTGGAGGCCTTATATGAAATCAAACCCGTGGTGCGTGCGCCACGTAGTGCCTTTCAAAAAGCGGCGCGCCCTACCCCTTCAGCGCATCGTTTATTGCTGCAATGCCTGATTGCGCAACCCCAGCTAGGACAACAGATGCCTGGTGAATGGCAGGAACAGGGCGCTGATGCCGAGGCGGCCTCAGCCGTGCTGATGGTATTGCGTGAAACTGATTTCACCCTGAGCAGTCCTACGCTCACGCAATTATTTCAAGGCACTATCCATGAAAAAACATTGGCTTTGGCACAAGCAGATATGCTCAATTGGGGCGAGAACTTTGACGTGAATGCCGAGTTTGCCGGGTTAATGGGCAAGTTTAACGAAGGCCAACACCGTCAGCAGCTTAAATCCTTAGAAGCGAAGGGTTTGAAGACTGAGTCAGAGCGTGAGCAATACCGGTTTTTGCAGAATCAAATGAGGTTAAGAAAAAGTTAGTGTAATCAGGTATAATCCGCCGCTTTTCTGCGGCCTTAAGGTAATTTAAGGCCTTACGCAATTGGGAATGTGAACATGGCAAAAATTAAAGAAGACAAGAAAAAGCAAGTCAAGAAGCAAGCAGTCATTATCGAACAACCGGTTGTGGATCGGTTACAGGATATCGAGGCACGACGCACGCGCCTGAAGGCTTTGATTGTGCTGGGCAAAGAGCGCGGCTATCTGACTTACGCCGAAATCAACGACCATTTGCCGGATATGCTGGAAGTTGAACAGATCGAAGGCGTAGTCAGCATGATCAATGAGATGGGCGTGTCGGTGTGCGACGTGGCTCCGGACGCTGAAACCCTAATTATGACGGATGTCGCGCCCGCTGTGGCAGATGAAGACGCAGTGGAAGAAGCCGAGGCCGCGCTTTCTACAGTGGATTCAGAATTTGGTCGCACTACCGATCCCGTGCGTATGTATATGCGTGAGATGGGCACGGTCGGATTGCTCACCCGCGAAAAAGAAATCGAGATCGCCAAACGTATCGAAGAAGGCCTGAAGCACATGATTCAGGCAATTTCTGCATGTCCCGCGACAATCGCGGAAATCCTCGCGCTATCTGCCAAGATTGAAGGCAACCAGATGCGCATCGACGAACTGATAGATGGTTTTGTGGATGTCGCAGATGAAGTGATCCTCGCCGCAAACGGCAATGATGAAATAGAAGATATCGGCGCGAATGATATTGTCGAAGAAGAGGAAGACGAAGAAGCCGCAGCGGCAGCAGCAGCGGCCAATCTGGCGCAGCTCAGGGCGGATGCCTTGGCGCGCTTCGCTGTGGTGGGTGATTTATTTTCCAAATTAGGCAAGGCTTACGAGAAGCACGGCTATCGCAGCAAGCAATACGACAAGCTGCAAACGGGGATTTCTGACGAGTTGATGAAGTTCCGTTTCTCCGCGAAGCAGGTGGATGCTTTGTGCGACACGATGCGCGGTTTGGTAGAAGAAGTGCGCCGCAGCGAGCGTAGCATCCAAGATATGTGCGTGACTAAAGGCAAAATGCCGCGCCCTCATTTCATCAAGGTATTTCCTGGAAATGAAGACAACCTGCAGTGGGTATCACAGGAACTGAAGACAAAAAAACCCTATGGTGAAACGCTGGAACGGTACCAGCACGCCATCGTGGAACAGCAAAAACATTTGCTGGATTTGCAGCAGCGTGTGGGTATTCCGATCCGCGACCTGAAGGAAATCAATCGCCAAATGACCAACGGCGAAGCCAAGGCGCGCCGTGCCAAGCGCGACATGATTGAAGCCAACCTGCGCCTGGTGATTTCAATCGCCAAAAAATACACCAATCGCGGCCTGCAATTCCTCGACCTGATTCAGGAAGGCAATATCGGCTTGATGAAAGCAGTGGACAAGTTTGAATATCGCCGCGGCTATAAATTTTCGACTTATGCTACTTGGTGGATACGTCAGGCGATAACGCGCTCCATTGCCGATCAGGCGCGCACCATTCGTATTCCGGTGCATATGATTGAAACCATCAACAAGATGAATCGCATCTCGCGGCAGATCATGCAAGAGACCGGGCAGGAGCCGGATGTGGCGACGCTGGTGATCAAGATGGAAATGCCGGAAGATAAAATCCGTAAGATATTTAAAATCGCCAAAGAGCCAATCTCCATGGAAACCCCAGTGGGCGATGACGACGATTCGCACTTGGGCGATTTCATTGAAGACTCACATACCGCTGTACCTATTGATGCAGCGATTTACGAGAGTCTGCGCGGCGCGACCGCAGATATTCTGGACAGCTTGACGCAACGAGAAGCCAAGGTATTGCGCATGCGCTTCGGCATCGAAATGAACACCGATCACACGCTCGAGGAAGTAGGCAAGCAATTTGATGTCACTCGCGAACGTATCCGTCAGATCGAAGCCAAGGCACTCCGCAAGCTCCGTCATCCTTCGCGCTCTGAAAAATTGAAAAGCTTTCTGGATAGCGAAAACTAAGCTGGCAATCACTAAACTTTTTCGGGTCGTTAGCTCAGTTGGTTAGAGCAGAGGACTCATAATCCTTTGGTCGGTGGTTCAAGTCCACCACGACCCACCAGTCAAAGGCTTGCAGCGATGCAAGCCTTTTTAATTTACGTTGTTTCAAGAATTTTATTTGGGCATATTCGCCGTTTCCGGCAATACTGATTGCAATTGGGAATTGCCGGGGAATTCGTTCAACATTTGGCGAGCC
>JANYHX010000179.1 GCA_025362155.1 Gallionella sp.
GCCAGGGATGTTTCGTGAATCCAAGCAGGCTGACCGGGTATATTTTGTCGATAACGTCGACGTGGGTTCAAACCGTGTCGGCAATATTTTTGTGCAATCCCAGCAGAATGGCAAACTCGGCACGATGGTGGCACGGAAAGGCTTGCAGGAAACATTCCCGAATGGAGATCGTTTTTTAGTGTTACTGAATGGCACGCGTTATGAAGGCACCCCGGGTCAGCGTGATTATCGCATTGTGGAATTTGAACGCTATGCGATGCGTATTGAGGCCGCTCCTACTAAACTTTCAGAACCTCAGATACGTACCATGACTACGCCTAAGTTATGGCGCAGCCCTACAACATGGAATCTTTCCGAACTGGAATGGCGGCTGGGCTTGCCTATCAGCGCGATGATTCTTGCGCTATTGGCGATTCCCTTGGGTTACGTCAATCCGCGCGCGGGGCGTTCACTTAATCTGATATTTGCGATCATTTTGTACATGCTTTACAACAATATGATCAGCGTCACCAACACTTGGGTTGGGCAAGGGAAATTGCCGCCAGGCATTGGCCTGTGGGGCATACATGCGTTAATGCTGGCGATAACGGCGCTGATGTTTTATTACCGCATGACATTGTTTTCATTACGCAGGGTGTTTGCGAAAGAGTCTCCTGCTGCCGGAGAAAAAGGAATACTTCCATCCTCTTCCAGGCGCGACGCGGAGGCAAAAGCGTGAAGTTACTGACGCGCTATCTGGGTCGTGAAATTTATCTCAGCATAGGGGTAGTATTTTTCGCGCTCCTGATGTTGTTTGCTTTTCTGGATCTGATACATGAATTAAATGTGATGGGGCATGGGCAATATCATTTGGGCTATGTGCTTCTGTTCGTGATCCTGACCATACCCGGCCATATCTACGAACTGTTTCCGGTGGGGGTATTAATCGGCACTATTATTGCGCTGGTACAAATGGCAGCCAGCTCGGAACTGACGGTTTTTCGGTGCTCCGGCGCATCGCTTTGGCAGATGGTGGGCGCATTATTCAAGATTGCATTACCGTTGGTGATATTGAGTTTTGTGTGCGGGGAATTCCTTGCGCCGCCGAGTGAGCGGTTGGCGCAGCAATTACGCCTGAAGGCGCAGAACGCGACCGTTTCGCTGAAAGAGTTTCGTTCCGGCGTATGGGTCAAGGACGAGCGCAGTTTTGTAAATGTGAAGAATGTAATGCCGGATACGACTTTGTCGAATCTCGATATCTACCAATTCGATGAAACCTATCATTTGCAGTCGATTATCAATGCCAAGCGGGCAAATTTCATCCAGCCCGGGCGCTGGCAACTTGAAGAGGTAATGGAGACGAGTTTCAGCAAGGAGGGCACGAACATTAATGCGCGGTCTGTTCAGGAGTGGGATTCAGCTTTGAGTCCCAGCATTTTCAGCGTGCTGCTGGTAGTACCGGAGCAAATGTCTGCATTGAGTCTGTATCAATATGCCCAACATTTGCGCGACAACCAGCAAAAAAGTGCACGCTATGAAATCGCCATGTGGAATAAGCTAGTTTATCCGATTGCGTTACTGGTGATGATGCTGCTCGCCTTGCCCTTTGCCTCCTATCACCGGCGCGCCGGGGGAATAGGGGCCATGATTTTTTTGGGCATAGTACTGGGGCTGGTGTTTCATTTTGCCGGACGCTTATTTGCCAGCTTGGGCGCGCTTAATGACTGGCAGCCTTTTTTTAGCGCTACGGCAATGACCGGATTATTTTTGCTTCTGGGAATGGCGATGTTGTGGTGGACTGAAAGACGCTGATACTGTTTTACTTAAGTGCGGGTACAGCAGAGACTCCGCTAGCTGATTGCTGGGCATGTCTTGCTTGTTCTTCCTTGACCATTTGTTTTACCTGCTCACGTTTTTCCGCGGGCACTTTATTAAAGGCACTATACTTTTCGCGGGCGGCTTTGCGTTGTTCCGGGGTTAACTCGCTCCATTTTACCAAGCGTTCCTGGTAACGCTGTTTTTGTTCGGGGGTCAGTTTTGAGTAGTGCTGGGCTGTTTTCAGCAGACGTTGTCGTTGCGGTTCGGGCAGGGTGTCCCACTGTCGCGCCATGGGGGCGAGCGCTTCTCGTTGAGGTGGAGTAAGGGACACCCAGGGCTGGGCCGCGACGTTGGTAGACATCGCGGTCAAACACAGCAGCAAACACATGGCAAGAAGATAATTTTGCATTTGATATCAGGTAAAACTCTTAAAAACTTACCGGGACTTAATCAACGAAAACCTCAATTGGCAATTCGTCAGTCAAAATCGCCACATCCAGTTCGTTAATTTGCTGTTCTTGAAGATGTTGCCAATAACCCGTTCCCGCAATAAGTGCCGCAGCCAGCAGCCCTGCAGCAAGCCACGTAGTTACCCAAGGCTGCGCCGATAATGGCAGCAGTCTGTTTGCCCAGCTTGGCGAGGCGTGCAGGCCAGCGGGATGAAGCGCGAAAATGGGGGCGCGCACTAATTGTTTTTTTAGTGCGTTCTGGCGTGCGTTGACCAATGCAGTTAAAGTGGCCCCATCCAATTGTCGAGTACTTTGGGTCAGTAATCGGACAACCTTTTGGGGATCTAGTGGGTACGGGTCAAATTTGCTGGAGTCTAGTTCGTTGGTCATGGTAGTTCTACCCCTTTTGCTTTAAGTGAGACAGCCAGTGCTTGTACAGCACGGGAACAATGGGTTTTTACGCTGCCCTCGGTACATCCCATCGCTGCGGCGGTCTCGGTGGTATCTAATCCTTCCCAATAACGCAGCAGGAAGGCTTCGCGTTGACGTGGAGGCAGTTTACTAATGGCTTGCTCAATAAGACTAATCATTTGACTTTGTTGCAAAGATTGGTCTGGCGCAAGGGGTGAGGTGTGATTTTCGCTGTCTTCCAGCACATCCAACGGATCAAACTCTTCCTCATCATGTTTGGGCTGCAAGCCAGAAAACAGCGTTATCCAGGAAGATCGAACTTTTTGGCGGCGGTAATAATCCCGGATAGTATTCTGCAGAATGCGCTGAAATAGCATAGGCAGCTCTGCTATCGGTTTGTCGCCATATTTTTCCGCCAGTTTTAGCATCGCATCTTGAACGATATCCAACGCACTGTGGGTGTCGCGTACGGCAAATACCGCATGTTTATAGGCGCGGCGCTCAACGCTGCTGAGAAATTGGCTTAGTTCAGCGGAAGTACTCAGATTATCACCCTATTGTTAGCGACCACATAGTAACAAATTGTTAACCATATCGCCGGAAACGATGCAGGGAACGCATCATAAAGTTGACCAAAACGCTGCCAGCGATTATCGTGCGCGGTTCTATTTTGTTTATATTTAAGGTGTTTTGATGGAATTGACCGGAGCGGAAATCACTATCCGCTGTTTGCAGGAAGAGGGGGTCGAATACATATTTGGCTACCCGGGCGGGGCCGTTCTGTTCATTTATGATGCATTATTTAACCAGGACAAAGTCAAGCACATTCTGGTGCGTCATGAACAAGCTGCTCTGCACGCGGCGGATGGCTATGCACGGTCTTCAGATCAAGTGGGCGTGGCATTAGTCACCTCAGGACCCGGGCTGACCAATGCTGTGACTGGAATTGCCACGGCATATATGGACTCGATCCCAATAGTGGTGATCAGCGGTCAGGTACCTAGCTATGCGATAGGGGAAGATGCTTTTCAGGAAGTGGATTCCGTAGGCATTACGCGGCCCTGCGTGAAGCACAACTTTTTGATCAAGGACGTAAAGGACATCGCGCCCACTATCAAGAAGGCTTTTTATCTGGCCAAATCAGGTCGTCCGGGGCCAGTGCTGGTGGATATTCCGAAAGATATATCCAACCAGAAAACTGAATTTATTTACCCGGACAGCGTCAGTATTCGCTCTTACCATCCGGTGGGAGAGGGTGACGGCGTGCAGATTGCGCGTGCCGCGCAAATGCTCCTGGAAGCCAAGCGCCCAATGATTTACAGCGGCGGCGGGGTGATTTTGTCGGGCGCATCGGCGCAATTAATTGAATTGGTGCGTTTGCTCGGTTTCCCCTGTACCAATACGCTCATGGGCTTGGGCGCTTACCCGGCAACAGACAAACAATTTGTCGGCATGCCCGGCATGCATGGCACTTACGAAGCGTGCATGGCGATGCAACATTGCGATGTGTTGCTAGCCGTCGGTGCGCGTTTCGATGACCGGGTGATTGGCAACGTCGAAAATTTTGCCCAAATCCCGCGCAAGATTATCCACATTGATATTGATCCTTCCTCCATCGCCAAGCGCGTCAAGGTGGATGTGCCGGTAGTGGGCGATCTTAAGTTGGTGCTGAATCAATTATTGAGCGTGTTGCGTAACGGCAAACAAAAACCAGATGCATCAGATTTGGCTGCATGGTGGAAGCAAGTGAATGAGTGGCGCGCCAAAGGCGGTGGATTGCGCTATAACAATTCCAGCGAAATTATCAAGCCGCAATATGTGATTGAGAAACTGTATGAGGTGACCGGTGGCGATGCTTTCGTCACCTCGGATGTAGGTCAACATCAAATGTGGGCGGCGCAATATTATAAGTTCGATAAACCACGTCGCTGGATTAATTCCGGTGGCCTGGGCACGATGGGATTTGGCTTGCCTGCCGCGATGGGCGTACAGCTGATCAATCCTGGTGCTGCCGTGGCTTGTGTCACCGGCGAAGGCAGTATCCAGATGAACATTCAGGAGTTGTCCACGTGCAAGCAATTTCACCTGCCGATCAAGGTGGTGTCGTTGAATAATCGTTATCTGGGCATGGTGCGGCAATGGCAGCAGTTTTTTCATGGCAACCGCTATGCCGAATCCTACATGGATGCACTGCCGGATTTTGTGAAATTAACTGAAGCTTATGGACATGTCGGCATGCGCATAGACAAACCTTCCGACGTGGAGCCGGCATTGCGCGAAGCCTTTGCGCGCAAGAAAGATTTAGTATTTATGGATTTTCAGACCGACCCGCTGGAAAATGTTTTCCCGATGGTGCCGGGCGGCAAGGGACTGTCTGAAGTGATGCTGGATCCGAACGCCCCCCATCCTCAGGTGGAGGATTTGTAATGCGGCATATTATTTCTCTGCTGATGGAAAACGAAGCGGGTGCGTTGTCGCGTGTAGCAGGGTTATTCTCGGCACGCGGCTATAATATTGAATCATTAACGGTAGCTCCCACGGAAGACCCAACGCTATCGCGCATGACTATCGTCACCAGCGGTTCCGATGCCGTCATCGAGCAAATCAATAAGCAACTGAATAAATTGATCGACGTGGCGGCGGTAATGGATTTGAGTGAGGGCGAGCATCTGGAGCGCGAATTGATGTTGGTCAAGGTTCGTTCGGAAAGCACGACGCGTGAGGAATTGAAGCGAATGACAAATATTTTGCACGCGCGCGTTATAGATGAATCTGAATCAACCTGTACCCTTGAACTAACCGATACCTGCGCCAGGCTGGACAGTTTTTTGCAAACAATCGGACCTGACCGGATTCTGGAAACAGTGCGTACCGGCGCATTGGGTATCGGGCGCGGTGAACGGATTTTGAAGTTGTAATTTTGAAATATTGTAGGTTGACTGAAGCATAGCGGAGCCAACAACATGGCTGATTTCAGCTCTATTTGACAGCAATCCAAAATTAGAAAAGAATGCGTTTCAGATTGTAATGTGAACAAAACTCTAAAAAAACGCCCAGTGAGGCTAAAATAAAACGGCAGTTTGAATGATCAGGGGATAGAAATGGGTGCGTCGCGATTGCTGTAAGAAGATTTATTCTGCATGCCTTACGATCTATCGTTCTCTGTTTTGTAGCTTTGTTGCTGTTGCTGGGATTTGCAGCACGTGCCGGAGCCACAACCGTCGCTCTTTCCGCCCCTGCCAATATGCAGTCTTCACAGCGGGCTCTAACGTCACCGTCTCCGCATCCGCTTCGCCCACCACCGGACAAACTGAGGTAAGTTGAAAAAAGTGGATACGAACGTTTTGATAAACTTAAGACGGAGGTATCAGATGAAACAACGAATTCCTAACGCAATTTATAACAAAGAATTTAGAGAACAGGCAGTCAAGCGGGTAAAAGAGGAAGG
>JANYHX010000196.1 GCA_025362155.1 Gallionella sp.
CGATTAGTGCGTGGAAACCGGAGATTGCACCACAGGCAATGGTGATGAACACGAACGGGAACAGTGCGCCGCCAAAGATAGGCCCACTGCCGTCGGTGAATTGCGTCAGCGCCGGCATCTTGATGTCGGGACGCAGCCAGATAATAGCAAGCGCCAGCAAAATCACCGTACCGAGTTTCACAAAGGTGGACAGATAATCTCGCGGTGCCAGCAGCATCCACACCGGCAGGATCGCGGCGGCGAAGCCGTAGCCTATCACCGCAAAGGCGAGCGGCAAGCCGGGATGATTGAACAGTTCGCGCAGCCCGGCTTGCTGGTCGATCCAGCCGCCACCCGCCACCGCCAGCAGCAGCAGCATCACGCCGAGCACCGTGCCTTCCAACACTCGTCCAGGACGCAACTTGTACATATACAGGCCGACCAGCATCGCGATTGGGATTGTCGCAGCCACCGTGGAAGTCGCCCATGGGCTGTTCTTCATCGCGTTCACCACTACCAAGCCAAGCACGGCGATCAGAATAATCATGATGAGGAAGGTGGCGATCAATGCGGCGCTACCCCCGATGGCACCGAGTTCATCGCGCGCCATTTGTCCGAGACTCTTGCCGTCGCGCCGCATCGAAAAAAACAACGTCACTATGTCCTGCACACAACCGCCCAGCACTGCGCCGAACAATATCCACAAGGTGCCCGGCAGATAGCCGAATTGCGCTGCGAGTGTCGGCCCGACCAGCGGACCAGGGCCGGCAATCGCGGCGAAATGATGGCCGAACACGATCCACCTATGGGTAGGCACATAGTCGCGGCCATTGGACAAGCGCTCGGCGGGAGTCGCGCGGCTCGGGTCGATGCTCAGCACGGTGGCGGCGATCCATGCCGCGTAAAATCGGTAGGCGATAGCATAGGTACACAACGCCGCAGTGATGAACCACAGGGCATTGATGGACTCGCCGCGATGCAATGCGATGCCGCCGACTGCGGATGCGCCCAACAGGGTGACAGTTGTCCACAGCAAAATTTTAAAGGGGTTGGTTTTCATGCTCAGCCATTAATCAGTGAGAATTTCTGTGCGACAATGCTACCGCAAAAAAGAGCGTGATGCCCACGCGATTCATGTCAGACAGGACGTCAATTTACTCTTCAGGACGCAAAGTGTTTATAGAAAACCCCATGTTTTTAGAAAACCTTCGGCAATTGCTCGCAGCAGACATGGCCGCAGTAGATCAGGTAATACGCGCGCGGCTACATTCAGAAGTATTGCTCATTAATCAGGTCGGCGAATATATTGTCACCGGTGGCGGCAAGCGGCTGCGCCCAGCGCTGGTGGTGCTGTCTGCTGAAGTTTTTGCTTATCAGGGAACACGCCATCATGATTTGGCAGCAGTGGTGGAGTTCATTCATACCGCCACCTTATTGCACGACGATGTGGTGGATGAATCCGGTTTGCGCCGTGGCCGGGCCACGGCCAGCGCGCTGTTCGGCAATGCCGCCAGCGTGCTGGTCGGGGATTTCTTATATTCGCGTGCCTTTCAGATGATGGTCGAGGTAGGCGAAATGCGTGTGATGCAGACGCTGGCCGATGCCACCAATACTATCGCCGAGGGCGAAGTGTTGCAGCTGCTAAACTGCCGTGATGCCGATGTGGATACCGCCAACTACATGCGCGTGATTCATTGCAAGACTGCCAAGTTATTCGAAGCGGCAATGCGTCTCGGCGCGATATTGGGCAACGCTTCAGGCGCAGATGAAGAAGCGGCGGCGAAATATGGCATGCACCTCGGCACGGCATTTCAACTGGCGGACGACGTGCTGGATTACTCTGCCGATGAACAGCAAACAGGCAAACATCTCGGCGATGATCTGGCTGAGGGTAAGCCCACCCTGCCGCTTATCCATGCCATGCAGCATGGTTCCCGCGAACAATCTGCGGTCGTACGCAGTGCCATCGAGCAGGGCGATGTAGGCAAGTTTCCCGAAGTGTTACAAATCATCCATGCCACGGGTGCACTGCAATTTACCCGCCAGCAAGCTATGCGTGAAGCCGAATCGGCCTGTGCCGCCATCGCTACGTTGGCTGATTCAAAATACAAACGATGTTTGTTAGAATTGGCCCACTTCGCCGCGACGCGGCAATACTAATCCGGAATTCGGGGTGTAGCTCAGCCTGGTAGAGTACTGCGTTCGGGACGAGGAGTCGGAGGTTCGAATCCTCTCACCCCGACCAGATGGCAAGAGGTGAAATTGGAGGGCGCTTTTCTAACCCTGTCGCTACATTCTCCACTCCAACTTGCTTCCCTCATCTGCATTAGCTGTTGCAAAAAAACCACACATTCGGCGTTTTTTCTTGCCCTACCTCAACTGGTATGGATAATGCCCCCTTGAATTCTCTGCATCTCGGGGATTTTCAATTTGGTCGCCGACATCGGCGCCGATGTCACCTAAAAACTTATGAGGAGTTTTACATGCAAAAGAAAATTATCGCTCTGGCAATCGCCGCTGCTCTGACAGCGCCTGCATTGGCCTTCGCCGAGGCTACCGTGTACGGTCAAGTGAATCTGGCTGTCGAAAGGATGAATGATGGTAATTCACCCGGCACCACTTCTAACCAACTGAACAGTTACGGATCACGCTTTGGTGCGAGAGGTTCAGAAGCTCTGGACGGCGGTATGTCTGCCATCTGGGAACTGGAAGGTAGCCTTGAAGCGGATACCGGCGCTAGCAACCTTTTCGGTCGTGAGGCCAACCTTGGCTTGACCAGCGACAGTATGGGAACCGTAAGGTTCGGTCGTCGAGCCAGCCCGTACAAGCTGGCGACTCGCAGACTGGACATGTTTGGTGACACCGCTGCTGATACCCGCGGTTCGGTACCAGGACCAACGCCTGGTGCGGGCATTACCATGATGGGTAATGGCCACGATATCAGTCCGGCAAACACAATCAGCTACACGAGCCCATCGATGAGCGGCTTCTCCGTAGTAGCTGCTACCTTGTTTGGTGCAGAATCAGCTGGCGCAGCCTCAACAAAGGGTTCGTTGGTTTCTCTGGCTGGTATGTTTGAGCAAGGCCCGATCTACGCAACAGTGGCTTATGACACCGTCAAGGCAGGTAGTTCTGGGTCTGGAGATCTGGGTGCTGGCGGCGGTAACACATACAATTTAGCCGCAGTTGACAACAAAGCCACAGCCTTTAAAGTGGGCGGCAGCTATACAATGGACGCGTTCGCGGTCAATGCGGTTGTCGAAAGAATCAAAAACACGATTGCAATAGGCTCAGTGGAATCGACTGGCACGAACCTTTACCTCGCCGGCAAGTTCAACGTCAGCAGCACCGATGCAGTCAAGGCGGCATACACCAAGCGTGGCAATACGACTGGTGCTACTAACAACGCAACGCAAATTGCGGTTGGTTATGACCACGGCATGAGCAAGAACACCATGGTGTATGCGCTGTACACCAAGGTAACACAGAAGGCTACAGGAGCAGCTGATCCTTCGGTTCTGTCGGTAGGTATCAAGCACTCGTTCTAAAGTATATCCCCGCGACCTCTGGTCGCGGGGACCAGTAAATACTAACGGGCATCTTCGGATGCCCGTTTTTTATTGTTCAGCTTTTATACGCTACACAAAAACATTGTCTTCGATTTTGCGATGCCTAATAATCAGGGCTGTCTTGAAAACTTGTTTATCGCATGAATGACCAACAACTACTGCGTTATAGCCGCCATATTTTGCTCAACGAGATCGGCATCGAAGGACAGCAACGTCTATTAAATGCCAAAGTGTTAATCATCGGGCTGGGCGGGCTAGGCTCGCCTGCGGCCCTGTACCTGGCT
>JANYHX010000206.1 GCA_025362155.1 Gallionella sp.
GGCGACCCTCACGGAAGCAGGCGTCAATAAAGTCGAGAAGGCTCTCGGCGTCGCCAACATGTATGCCCCCGAGCACATCGAACTCGTACACCACGTCCAGCAGGGGTTAAAAGCCCATGCCCTATTCCACATCGACGTCGACTACGTCGTAAAAGAGGGCGAAGTCGTTATCGTGGATGAATTCACGGGCCGACTTATGCCGGGACGCCGTTGGAGTGATGGGCTCCATCAGGCGGTGGAAGCCAAAGAAGGCGTGTCTATTCAAAAAGAGAATCAGACCCTGGCCTCGATCACCTTCCAGAATTATTTCCGCATGTACACCAAGCTGGCTGGTATGACCGGCACAGCGGACACGGAAGCATACGAGTTCCAGCAAATCTACAGTCTGGAAACGGTGATTATCCCGCCGCATCGGCCGACCATACGCAAGGACATGATGGACAAGGTGTATCTCACCTCCCGGGAAAAATATCTGGCAGTAATCGCCGACATCAAAGATTGTTATCAGCGTGGCCAGCCGGTTTTGGTGGGCACCACATCTATCGAAAATTCGGAATTGTTGTCCAGCTATCTGGAGCGCGACAAGCTGCCGCACCAAGTGCTGAATGCCAAGCAACATGCGCGCGAAGCAGAAATCATTGCACAAGCCGGACGACCCAAGATGGTGACCATCGCCACTAATATGGCTGGGCGGGGTACGGACATAGTGCTGGGCGGCAATGTCGAAAAGCAGATTGATCTGCTGCGTGATGATGCCACCCTGGACGAGGCCACAAAAAAAGAGCGTACTGCGCGCTTAAAATCCGAATGGCAGCAATTGCACCAGCAGGTTCTGGACAGCGGCGGTCTGCATATCATAGGCACTGAGCGCCACGAATCGCGGCGCGTAGATAACCAGTTGCGCGGGCGTTCCGGGCGCCAAGGCGATCCGGGTTCGAGCCGGTTTTTTCTGTCCCTGGAAGATCCGCTATTGCGTATTTTTGCATCGGATCGTGTCACGGCGATCATGAACAAATTCAAGATGCCGGAAGGCGAAGCGATCGAGCATAGCTGGGTGACGCGCGCGATCGAGAATGCACAGCGCAAAGTCGAGGCGCGCAACTTCGACACGCGCAAGCAGATTCTGGAATATGACGATGTCGCCAATGATCAGCGCAAAGTGATTTATCAGCAGCGTAGCGAGTTGCTGGAAAGCGCCGATATCACCGAAACCGTCCAGGCGATGCGCGATGATGTGCTGGAAAATACCATCAGCCAGTATATGCCACCGCACTCGATGGAAGAACAATGGGATGTACCTGCGCTGGAGCAGGTATTGGCTACCGAGTTCCATCTGGAATTGCCGCTGGTGCAATGGCTGGAACAGGATAAGCAATTTAATGAAGCCGCACTGCGCGCGCGCGTCAGGGAACAGGCAAAACAGCAATACCAAACGAAGGTTGAAGTGGTGAGCGCGGAGGTCATGCACCATTACGAGCGCGCGATGATGTTGCAAAGCCTGGATGTGCATTGGCGCGAGCACCTGTCGGCGCTGGATCATTTGCGTCAGGGCATACATTTGCGCGGCTATGCGCAAAAAAATCCGAAGCAGGAATATAAACGCGAGGCATTTGAATTATTCGCTGCCATGCTGGATGCGATCAAACTTGAAGTGACGAAAATATTGATGACCATACAAGTGCGCAGCGAATCCGATGTCGAGACAGTAGAAGCCGCGCCCGCACCGGAAAATGTGCAGTATCATCATGCAGATTACGAAGAGGCATTAGCTCCGTCTGCCGAGACTCACGAGAACCAAACCGCTGATGAAGAGCACAAACCCTTTGTGCGCGAGGGACACAAGGTAGGACGCAACGACCTGTGCCCGTGCGGCTCGGGGAAGAAATATAAGCAGTGCCATGGAAAGTTGAGCTAACACGCGAAGGAGAATGAAATGTCATTAGTAATGGATACGCTGCGCACTTCGACGATTACCGAGGAACTGAGTGATGCAGAGGTGGAAATTATCGAAGGACTGTTCGAGGTTAAAGATTACAAATCCGGCGAAATAATCATGCAGCCCGGAGATAAGGTAGTAGACAACCTGTACATACTTGCGCATGGCGATATCGAAGTGAAAATTATAAGCGGCATCGAAAAAACCACTATTCATGTGCTTAAGCCAGGAGATTTGGCCGGCATTATTACTTTTGTGGGCGGTGCAGCTTCGGACATCAGCGCGACGCTGTACGCGGTGGGCAAAACCAAAGTGTTGAGTATGGCAAGAGAAGAATTCGAAAAGCTGATCAACTCCCATCCGATGATAGTCTACAAAGTGATGCGCGGTGTAGTACGCAATGTGCATGGCATCGTGCGGCGCGTGAACAGCCAGTCCAAAGAGTTAAGCAATTATATTCATCGTACCAATGGCCGTTATTAAACATAGCGGCATAAATCTACTGATGAAACAACTAGCCATCTGGCTAGGTTGGCAAAATACGCCAACCAAGTCATTGGTTATGCGCAAACTGGCATCGGGGTCTCGCGGTGCTCGGCATCCGGGGCCGCGTAGCGGTAAACTTTTAGTACATTCCGGTGCCTGTGCTCCGGGCTTCCCCGATGTCAGCCTGCTCGCTACGATTTCTGCCGCTATGTTTGGGAATTAATTTATGCCAGTTAATCTGACTGCGCCCGTCGCGGAGCTACTGCTGCCCGTTGCGGGCGTTTCTTTGGGCATTGCGCAAGCGAATATCAAACGCGAAAATCGCAAAGATTTGCTGGTGATGCAATTATGCGATGGCGCGCGGGTTGCGGGGGTGTTCACCCAAAACCGTTTCTGCGCCGCGCCGGTGATCGTGGCGCGCGAACATCTCGCACACGCAGAGGGCATACGTGCCTTAGTGGTTAATACCGGCAATGCCAATGCGGGTACCGGCGAACAAGGGCTGCGGGATGCGCGCACCTCATGCGCGGCACTGGCCGGTGTGTTGGGCTGCAAGGCTACACAGATATTGCCATTCTCCACTGGCGTCATTATGGAGCCGCTGCCGGTGGCCAAGATCGCCGCAGGTTTGCCGGGCGCAGTGGCGAACATGCGCGCCGACAATTGGTACGACGCCGCGCAAGCGATCATGACCACCGATATTGTCGCCAAGGCGACCTCCAAACAAATCACCATAGATGGCGCGATCATCACCATCACCGGCATCGCCAAAGGCTCCGGCATGATCCATCCGAACATGGCGACTATGCTGGGTTACATCGCCACCGATGCGGCGATTGCTCAACCATTGTTGCAAGCGATAGTCAGCGAAGCGGCCAATCGTTCATTCAACTGCATTACCGTGGACGGCGACACCTCCACCAACGACGCGCTGATGCTAATCGCAACTGGTAAGGCCGCGATGACTGAAGTAAAAGCTGCCGACAGTAAAGCAGGCAAGGCCTTGCAAGCAGCGATCAGCGAAGTTGCAATTTTTCTTGCACAAGCCATTGTGCGCGATGGCGAAGGCGCGACCAAGTTCATCATCGTGCAAGTCGAAGGCGGCAAAAACGAAGCTGAATGCAAACAGATCGGCTACGCCATCGCGCGCTCGCCGCTGGTCAAGACCGCGTTCTTCGCTTCCGATCCCAACCTTGGTCGCATCCTCGCCGCGATTGGTTACGCCGGCATAAACGATCTGGATGTCGCGAACCTCAAGCTGTATCTGGACGACGTGTTGGTTGCCGACAATGGCGGACGCGCCGCCAGCTACCGCGAAGAAGATGGCCAGCGCGTGATGCAGCAGAGCGACATTACGATACGCGTCGCACTGAATCGCGGGGTGGCGAATGCTACGCTGTGGACGTGCGACTTCTCATACGACTACGTGAAGATTAACGCCAGCTATAGAAGTTAGGTTGATACCTTCCATGAATCCCGATTAGGGCGTAGGTGTTGCAGTACTACGATACTATATGCTGTTCAAAAAGAAGATATAGTCATATCTATCAGCGTTATCTTGTCAGACGGAGATGTCCCCCGAAGC
>JANYHX010000263.1 GCA_025362155.1 Gallionella sp.
CGGCGCACAACGCCGCCAGATGCAATACATCGGCAAGCTGATGCGCGACGTGGATACCGCACCGATACTCGCCCGGCTGGATGCATGGAAAGGAAAATCACAAAATCACATCGCCTACATGCATCAACTGGAACGCTGGCGCGACCGGCTGCTGGAAAACGATGCAGCCTTTACTGAGCTGCTCGGTGCTTATTCGGCAACGGATGCGCAACGTCTGCGTACGTTAATACGCAATGCCCAGAAGGAAATTGAGGCCGGCAAGCCTCCCAAGAATTTCCGCGAAATATTTCAGGTGCTACGTGAAATTATCCCAGAACCTATGTAACTACCAACGTAACTAAAATGGCGGGCAATCCTACCCCAATAATTTTACAAACCGGCAAGCAGGCACAGCACAGCATTATCTGGTTACATGGTCTGGGTGCGGACGGTCAGGACTTCGTGCCCCTCGCGGAGCAAATGGAACTGCCTGTGCCCGTGCGTTATATCTTTCCTCATGCGCCCCTGCGCCCGGTCACTATCAACGGCGGATTCGTGATGCGCGCCTGGTATGACATCGTCGGTCAAAGTATCAATGCGCAACAAGACACGGCGGGAATCCACGCCTCGCAATTACTGGTAGATGCGCTGATAGCAGAGGAAGTAGCGCATGGCATCGCGCCGCAGAATATTTTTCTGGCCGGATTTTCCCAAGGCGGAGCTATCGCGCTGCATACCGCATTGCGCCAAACAGTCCCGCTGGGTGGTGTGCTGGCACTCTCCACTTATTTACCATTGGCGGAAACTGCAGCGCGTGAATTGTTGAAACAGACGAAGATAACAGGGGTATTTATGGCACACGGACGCAACGACCCCGTTGTACCCTACGCGCTGGGAGTGGCTTCAAAAGAGGCGTTGCAGAAATTCGGCTACACAGTGGAATGGCATGAATACTCTATGCAACATTCGGTGTGCGAGGAAGAGCTTGGTGATATTAAAGCCTGGTTGATAAAGAGAATTGAGGAATAATTCTGCTGCGTTTTTATACCTGACTCAACATTGTTCAATCATCATCGTCCTGCTCGATAAGCTTGAATTTTGCCAAATCATAATCCAGGCCTTTTTCCTGCAATCCAACGGGAATCAACAAATAATTTTTGCCCTCCAGTTGAATTTTCAAACTGCGATTGGCCACAAATGAATCAGCTGGCATTAATAATAACTGCGTCCCGCTGTCTGATTCGCCTTGTTTTGCAAAAAGCCAAAGCGCTGTATGGCGGTTCCCTGGTTCATTACCGTTCCCGGGTTCATTGCCGTTCTGATTCAGGAATACCACAGCAACCTGATTGGCAATAATTTCCGCACCCGCGCGTAGTTGGTTTGCATCATCGCGCAGTAAGCGCCGCACGACTGCCACCCCCCAATGTGTTACGCCTTCCGGCTGCATACCCAGCAAACTGCCAATGCCGATATTGTTGCTGCCGCTGGGCAAAACGCTGCTAAATCCGCTGACACTAATTTCTTCAGTTACCCAATGTGCGGTCGGTTTTTCATCGGTTGACAGCTCTGCATTACTGCGTTGGATTACGTGGTCAAAGCCGGTGATGACGTTCAATGTGACAGTAGCCGCATGTCGGACGTTGCGCCGCACCGGAGGGGAGATCAAATACGCGAGTAAATACCGAATTGCCTCCCTGACTATTTCAGGTTCATAACTTCCTCCCAGATTCAGGTCCTCTGGAATAATATTTTTATTCAGCACTTTCATTAATTCTTCCAGCTTGGCCTGCATCGTTGGCATGCTGATGAAGCGCATGGCATGGTGTGTGGTCGCCCCCATATTGATGCGCGTCGGTTCCGAGGCTTGATTCAAATCGAAACTGAGTCGGCTGTTTCCGCTTACTTCCGGGGATATTTCTATAGTTGCGCAATATTGTGCTACCAGGCGTTCGGTTAAATGCATATACAGCGGACTCAACGCAAGCAGCCCTTTGTCAAACCATACCAACAAACGCGCCGCCTCACATTTTACCGAAGTGGCTGGGGTGCCAGAATAAAGCTTGATGGGTGTATTCAGATATTGCAGTTGTTCCGCATGTTTATAAAGGCGGGCAACATTGGCCCAGATTAATTTATCAATCTGTCCATAGTGAGCGCATATGTATTTCAACTGGCTAGTCGTCGCATTGAGTGAGCGGGCCACCAGCAAGGGGATGTGTGGCTTGATAGAGGCGCTGCCTTTTTCGGCATTGCAATAACGGGTAAATACCATGTAATAAGCTAGCGCGATATGGCGGGAAAAATTGCCCAGCGCCAACCACAGACGATTTTCCTGGAATTTATTCATCTCAAAAGGCGTAAAATACTCGCGTACCAATTTTCGTGCGTAAGGTTGAGCCGCTTCGTCAAGCAGGCGCAATACTTCAAGCTGGTGATCAATCTTGAAGTCGATAGATTCCGCCAATGCCTCAATCCACTCGGTTAATTCTATGAGCGATTTATACGCATCATTCCTCGGCAAATTTTCCAGCAATGCCTGTGCAGACTTGATGTCCGCCAATGGATGATCTGATTTTCTTCCAAATATTCCCGCTAACATTCGCTGCCCCTTGAACAATGAATTCACTCATCACAATATAACCACAAAATGCATCCAATGAACAGCTACAAGGACAAACTTGATTCCCTGGCTAACCGATGACACCCCCTTCCCGCCTGTCGAGCTCGCGTTAAGTTCGCCTAACGGACTATTGGCAGCGGGCGGCACTCTAAGTGCACTCCGCTTGCTGGATGCATACAGCAGAGGAATATTTCCGTGGTTCAATCCCGGCGAGCCGACATTATGGTGGAGTCCCGATCCGCGCATGGTGCTGATCCCGAGTGAATTCAAGACCTCGGGTTCGCTCGCTAAAATATTACGCAACGCTGATTATGAAGTGCGTTGCGATACTGCTTTTGAACAGGTAATGCGCGGCTGTGCCGCATCTCGTGCAAAGAATCGTGCCGCTCAAGCCGGGACATGGATAGGCGAAGACATCATCGCTGCCTATTGCACACTGCATCTGCAAGGCTACGCACATTCGGTAGAAATATGGATGCCAAAAAAATCATTCCAGCTTCAGGTTGCAAGCGAAACAAGGCCTGGCGCCGATGACTCGGAACTGGAATTAGTTGGCGGTTTGTATGGTGTCAGCATCGGGCGCATGTTCTATGGCGAATCCATGTTCAGTGATGTCAGCAACGCATCAAAGATCGCGCTGGCACATCTCGCCAAACAACTGCAACGCTGGCAATTCGGCCCTTCGGCCGGGCTCAGGACAGGCATAATCGATTGCCAGATGAGTACGCCCCATCTTGCCACTTTGGGCGCACGGGAGATTCCGCGCAGTGAATTTATCGTTCGGCTGCAAGAATTGATACACTGTGCACCGTTGACTCACTGGCAATTTGATACGGACCTTTTTAAATGAGCCTGCTTAACGACATTCCGCTTTCCGCGCTGCATTTTTATTTGACCGCGGCCTATCCGTGCAGCTACCTGCCCGGTCAGCAAGCGCGCTCGCAAGTCGCCACGCCCGCCTTGTCGATCACCGTGCCGGTGTATTCGCAATTGGTGCAACGCGGCTTCCGGCGTAGCGGAACTTACACCTATCGGCCGCAATGCGATCATTGCCGCGCCTGCGTTCCGTTGCGCATCTTGGCCAAACAATTCAGCGCAAACCGCTCGCAACGCCGCGCGTGGAAGCAACATGTGCATCTTGATGCCACGCTGCATCCATTGCGGGATAGCGCCGAGTATTACAATCTCTATCAACGCTATCAGCGCGCACGACACAAAGATGGCGGTATGGATAACGACGATCGCGAGTCGTATCAAAACTTCCTGCTGCAAAGCCATGTGGATTCGCTGATGGTGGAATTCCGCGAGCCCTGTGACGATAATCAGGGCGTGCTGCGCATGGTCAGCGTAATTGATTTGCTCAGCGACGGGCTGTCTTCGGTATATACCTTTTACGATCCGGATTTGCCGCGCGCGCGCCTCGGGGTTTACAACGTGTTGTGGCAAATTGAACTGTGCCGCAAACTCGATCTGGATTTCGTCTATCTCGGTTACTGGATAAAACACAGCCGTAAAATGGCTTACAAAACCCAATACCAGCCAGCGCAAGGCTTGCAAGACGGTACTTGGCGTGCGCTCCCGAAATATCTCTTGAACACTCCAGAAGCAACAAAGGATGAAGAAGAGTCAGCATGAAAATACGTTTAGGTATTTTCATCATTGCGCTGGCTTTATTTCCCCTGGCTGGCTGGCTCTTGAGCGGCCAGGAATGGAGCGAGATTTTCATTAGCGTATCCGCAATCAGCCCATCAACAACTGCCATGCCCACAACTGAAAACACCACTGCGATATTACGCACTGCGCTGATGCTGCTGGGCTATTTTTTAATCATCAATTACCTCATCAAAAAACAAACCGGCAACAGTCCGATGAACATTCAACGCGGCTACCATTTGTGGATGGCTGTCGCCAGCGCAATGCTGGTCTGGTTGCTGGTTTATCTGAATCTATTCACTGCCAGTTGGACGACACAGCCAGGCAACTCCACATTGCAATTATTACTTTACAGCGCGTTATTCGCCTTGCTGGCCCCCGCCGTGCTGAACACCCGCGCTTTGCTCGGTACATTACCGGGGCTGCTCAAGCGCTTGGCGCATGGCATTACTTTGCCCGTCATCAGCGACGAAACATTGGCCTATAGTCTCCTGCCTCTCGCTGTGTTGGGGCTGTTGGGTGGCGCTGTGTGGCCACAACTTTTATTCTGGTTACTATGGATCGCCCCGCTGTTGCTGTTGGTCGCTCTGCAACTATTGTGGAACGAAAGCACGATTTTCTCCGGCCTGAAATCCGGTGATTGGGGGCGCGTAATTTGTGCCGCGCTGGCGGGAATGATAGTGGGCAACCTCAGTGTGCTGAGCTATCAGGCGAGTGGCGGAAAACTGATAATCAATCTGCCTCATCCGCTGTTCGCGCAACTCGGCTATGTTGTATTCGGCTTGTTGTGTCTGCAACTCGGAGACGTTGTCGCAGAAAACTGGCGCGGCAAAAAACGTGGCGAGCTGTTTCCGCAAAAGAAAAAATTCCCCATCCCTGTGGTGGTTAAAAAATCCTGAGTATGTCCCCGAGTATGTATACATTGCTGCGTTCCGCGCTGTTCCAGCTTGACCCGGAAGCCGCGCACCAGGTCACCTTGAGCGGGCTGAATGCCTCGTATTCATTGGGCTTGAGCGGTATCATCGCGCCGCGTCCGCCTGACGATCCGCGTACCGTAATGGGATTGGTATTTCCCAACCCGGTGGGACTCGCTGCCGGTCTCGACAAAAATGGCGACTGCATAGATGGGCTGGCGGCACTTGGTTTCGGTTTCATCGAAATCGGCACCGTCACGCCCTTACCCCAACCCGGCAACCCCAAACCGCGCCTATTTCGTTTACCGCAAGCGAACGCCATCATCAACCGCATGGGCTTCAACAATGACGGCGTGGACAAGCTGATCGCGAACGTGCAGCGCGCAAACTATCGCGGCATCCTGGGCATCAACATCGGCAAGAATGCGGCCACGCCGATGGAAAATGCCGCCGATGATTATTTGATTTGTTTGCGCAAGGTTTATCCCCATGCCAGTTACGTCGCCATCAACATCTCTTCGCCCAACACCAAAAATCTGCGCGAGCTGCAAGGCGAAGATGCGCTCAATGATCTGCTTAAATTACTCAAGGCCGAACAACAAAAGCTTGCGGACAGGCATGGCAAATATGTACCACTCGTTTTAAAAATTGCTCCGGATATGCAAGCCGGTCAAGTCACCCAAATCGCACGCCTGTTGATGCAACATCGCATCGACGGCGTGATCGCCACCAACACCACGCTGTCACGTGAGGGCGTGGAAAATCTGCGGCATGGTGCGGAAAGCGGCGGCCTGAGTGGCGTGCCGCTGCGCGAAAAATCCACAGCCGTGATCCGGCAGCTTGCCGCTGAACTGCAAGCCTGTGCCGAGCAAGGTCGAGGTAGCGCGTTGCCCATCATCGGTGTCGGTGGCATTTTGAGCGGCGCAGACGCCGCAGAAAAAATCCACGCGGGCGCAGCGTTGGTGCAGATATACAGCGGGCTGATTTATCGCGGCCCAGCGCTGGTCGGTGAAGCGTGTGCAGCCATCCGCAGCGTGTAACCTGTTACAAAAGAGCGGGGTTAAAGGGGTTAAAGCGGCTTATGCTGACCCGTAGCTTACTCAAAAATTTATTGCACTGTGATACCCTTTCGCCCCATGCAATCGTCCAACGAAGCCTTCTCCCGCGTCTTGATTGACGCTCAACTCGCCGCACAGGGTTGGGATACCCAGGATCAGAATGCGGTGCGCTATGAGGTAAGTTGCGATGACGGTACGCGCGCCGACTATGTGCTGTGTGACCGTCATGGCCGGGCAATGGCAGTCGTCGAGGCTAAACGCTTTTCGTCGAATCCGGGCGACGCTGCCGAGCAAGCGAAGAATTACGCCAGGCAGTTGAACATTCCCTACATCTTCCTCACCAACGGTAACGAAGTGCGCTTCTGGGAATGGCAAAGCGCAGCATTCCCCCATGCGGTGAAAACCTTCTTTAAACAATCCGATCTGGAGCGCCGCTTCGCCACGCGGCAAGTAAAGCGCGATTTACTGAGTGTGGAAACAGACACACGAATTGCCGGGCGTGATTACCAGCAGAACTGCATACAAATACTGTGCGAAGAAATCCTGCAAGGCCGCCGCAAGCTTTTGGTCGAAATGGCAACCGGCACGGGCAAGACCCGCACTGCCGCAGCCTTTATCAAACGCCTGTTCGAGGCGAACGCCATTACCCGTGTGCTGTTCCTGGTGGATCGCATTCCGCTTGCCAAGCAAACCGAGGATGCGTTCGCCGAGCATCTGCCGGATTATCCCTGTTACGTGTTGCGTGCCGGACGGCGCTTTCAGGACGAAAAGTTGATCACCATCACCACGCTGCAAAGCATGGTGAATATCTATGGAGATTACTCACCGGGCTATTTCGATCTGGTGATCTCAGATGAATGTCACCGCAGCATTTACGGCCAGTGGAGCGGCGTTCTTAAATACTTCGATGGCGTGCAAATCGGCCTGACGGCCACACCTTGTGTTGCTGCCGAGATAGACGCGGGCGACGATGAAGACAAGGCGTTTGTAAAAGACACATTGCGCTTTTTCGAGGTGGATCAACCTACCTTCACGTACAAACTCAAAGATGCCATCAGCGACGGCTACCTCGTGCCTTACCAGATATACAAAGCCCAGACCGTCAAAACCGCAGCTGAAGGCGGTTTTGAAGTCAAGAAAAGCGAACTCGACTGATCGGCGATGGATGAAAAGACCCGCACCGAATTTGAATTGCTGTTCAAGGATGCCGATCCAATTGTCATAGACCCATCTGCCTTGGAGCGTCGTTTCACGATCCCGGAACGAAATCGCGCGATGGTGCGCGAATTCCGTTCGGTGATGGACAACGGCTACATCGACAAAGGCATTGTGCGCAAGCCGCTGCTGGGCAAGACCATCGTGTTTGCTGTATCCAAACGCCATGCCGAAACACTGGCGCAGATGTTCGATCAGATTTTTGCTGACAAAAAATCTTCGCCCGATGTGCGTTATGCAGACTACGTCGTGTCCGGCATGGGGACGGACGACACGGTAGACGGCATGACCAAGATCAAACGCTTCAAGAAAGAACAGTTCCCGCAAATTCTCGTATCGGTCAACATGCTCGATACCGGTTTCGATTGCCCGGAAGTAAAAAATCTTGTGTTCGCGCGCTTTACCCGTTCCGCCATTCTCTACCAGCAGATGCGCGGGCGTGGCACACGCAAGTCGTTGAACAAGTCACTATTCACCATGTTCGATTTCGTGGGTGTGGCGGATTATCACGGCGATGACGACGAGTACGCTGCGGGTGGAAAAATTGCCGAGCCCAAGAAAAAGCGGCATTACGAACCGCGCCGTCTGTTGGCTTTGGACATCAACGACCACATCGACCCGACCACCCGCGAATGGATCACTGTGGATGAAAACGGCAACATGGTTTTCCCCGAAGCATCCGAACTGAAAGCCGCCGAACTTGGTATTCGTTTTGAAGCATGGCTATTGGCGCAGCAAGTCAACCCCGGTGAAGAAAGCTGGCTGCGCATGATCGGCAGCCAACTACGAGCCAATGCCGGGACGATGGAAGAATTCACCTCCGGGCATTTCGCCTTCCATCCCTTTTCGCAGCTGGGCGGATACAGCCAGGCAGTGCGCGTCTTCGGCAACGAACAGCGCCTCGAAGAATTGATGGAAAACCTCAATACCACCGTGTTCGGCGGCGAAGACAACAACCAGACCCACAGCGGCAATCAGCCTACTGCACACTAAGCAAGGAAACCCATGCCATTCACCGCCGAGATGCGACGGGCCATAGATCAGATACGCGACTACCTTTTTGGTGGTGGCTATCCTGACCCCGTCGCCAATGCCGAACAACTTTCCTTTCTGTTCTTTTTCTATTTGGTGGAAGGCATTGACAAGGAAAACGCGCTACGCGCCAAGGTGCTCAAGCAGCCTTATGAGAGCCCGTTCGCGGGTGAATGGAAACTGAAGAACCCGCTCAACGCACCGAAGAAGGATGTCAAAACCATCAGCAAAGATCACTTCCGCTGGTCGGTGTGGGCGAAAGGCTTATCCGGCGAAGCGCTGGTGCGCTTCGTGCGTGATGAAGTGTTCGCCTTCTTTGCCGAACTCGGCGAAAAATCCGCGCACAACTTCATGAACGGCGCTCGGCTATCCATAGACGAACCTACCGTGCTTACGCAAGTCATCAACCTGGTCGATGGGCTGCGCCTCGATCAGGCCGATGCTGACACCAAGGGCGACCTGTTCGAACATGTGCTGCGACAGATCAAACAGGCGG
>JANYHX010000076.1 GCA_025362155.1 Gallionella sp.
GTGGCAGAATACGCGCATGAATTTCCGTTATGCAGCCAATTAATAAGCGCATTCGCCCGTCCGGAAGTGCTCTACGTCGCCGGACTTTTCCATGATATCGCCAAAGGACGCGGCGGCGATCATTCACAATTGGGCAAAAAAGATGCGCGTACTTTTTGCACCCAGCATCAACTCAGCCGGAACGATAGCGATTTAGTGGTATGGCTGGTGGAGCAACACCTCAATCTTTCTGCCACCGCGCAAAAACAGGATTTATCCGACCCCGAGGTGATTGCAGATTTTGCCGCGAAAATCAAGAATGACCGTTATCTGGTTGCGCTGTATTTATTGACCGTTGCCGACGTGCGCGGCACCAGTCCGAAAATATGGAATGCCTGGAAAGCCAGGTTGATCGAAGATCTGTTCCGTGCCACGCGCCGTTACCTGAGCGAGGGGCCGGGTACCGATCACCTGGAAGAAATTCGCCAGCAAGCCGCTAGCACATTGAATCTTTACGCCATGCCAGCAGATACTTACCAGTTATTGTGGGCGCAACTTGACGACAACTATTTTCAGGACCACCAAGCACAGGAAATTGCCTGGCACACACGCTTGTTGGCATTTAAGGTGAATGCTGACCGGGCTATTGTAAAGACACGCCTGAGCCGGGTTGGGGAAGGATTACAGGTCATGGTGTATTGCCCCGATCAGCGCGGTTTGTTTGCACGTATCTGTGATTTTTTTGCACGCATGAATTTCACCATTGTCGAGGCTAAAATTCACACCACCCGGCATGGCTACGCATTGAACAGCTTTCAAATCATGGAAGCGGTGCGCGGCAACACGGCCTATCGCGACATCATGACCTATATTGAATTTGAACTGGCGCAGCAAATTGTGCAAGCCAAATCAATTGCGCTGGCTACACCGGGACGGGTCAACCGTCAGCTCAAAAACTTTCCGATTAGTACTGAGGTCGAGATCAAACCAGATAATAAGGGGATGCATGTGCTCTCATTGATTGCTGGCGACCGTCCGGGATTATTGGCGCGCATTGCACTAATTCTGGATCAACATGACATTCGACTGCATCGCGCCAAGATCAATACCTTGGGCAGCCGGGCGGAAGACGTATTCTGGATCAGCGGCGCGACCCTCGCCCAGCCGGGGCAAAAAGACTTGCTGCGAAATGCGCTACTGGGGGTTTGATGCAGAAAGGGCTGTAGGGAACCTGTAACTCAGGCGGTATAAAATTGGTAAGTATTTCCCCCCGAGGATTTTGCCTGGTACATGGCGGCATCGGCATTTTTCAGCAAATTGCCGACATCGCTGCTATCTCCAGGATAAAGGCTGATGCCGATACTGCAGCCGATGAAAAAATTCTCATTGTTAACCACGAAAGGCTGGGTCAGTGTAGCGAGAATTTTTTGTGCAATGATCGCCGCATCGCTGGAATCATTCAGCATCGGCAGAACCGCGGTAAATTCATCACCCCCATTGCGTGCAACCGAGTCGCCTTCCCGGAGGCAAGCCCGCAAGCGTTCGGCAACGCTTTTCAAGACAATATCACCGGCTGCATGGCCTCGCGTATCGTTGATGACCTTAAAGCGGTCAAGATCAATGAATAATACTGCGGCCAACTTCTTGGCTCGGGCGCATTGCGTAATCGCCTGCTGCAAGCGGTCATAAAGTAATGTCCGGTTGGGCAAGCCAGTGAGAATATCGTGGGTCGCCAAATACTCCAGTTCGCTTTCAAAAATGTGGCGCTCGCTATTATCGCGTGCCATCACTGTAAAAAACCGGGTTTGGTTGACATTCGCTTCATTGATTGAGAGCAGTAAAAAAAATACTTCCCCGGATTTTCGCAAACCGGTAAGCTCTTGATGAGATAGGGGAGTTGGCTGTCCGTCTAGAGAAATAAAACGTTTAATATCGGCCGGTACAAGTAATTTGGAAAAGGAGGTGCCGAGCAACTCTTCCTCGCGATAACCAAATATATTTTCCGCTGCGGGATTCAAGCTTTGGATGAAGCATTCTTCATCTAGCGTAAGGATACCCTCATCTGCCGTATCCAGCACCGCACTCTGCCGCGCCGCATGCAACGCAATTTCACGCTCGCGCGCGACCAGATTGCTGCGCATATACTCCATCGCCACTGCCATATCGTGAACTTCATTGATATTCGTCGACAAGCTTAGCTGTTCATTGATATTACCGTTGGCAATCCGCCGCGCAGCATCGCGCAACTGGCGTACAGAACGCGTCAAGCGATGACCGAAAAAAAACGCAAACAACATCGACACGGCAATGAACCCTAGCCCCAGTACCCCTCCCCACTGGTAGGTTTGTTTGATATGTTCCATCACCGGAGTCTCGTCAAAGCCCACCCGCAGCTTGCCGATGGGTTGATCGCCCGCCCCTAGCACCAGCACAATGAGGTGATAAATCTTGTCACCCCCCATACCAAAGAAAAAATCTTCGCTGAAATCGTCCTGGACAGGATCATCAACACTTTTGAAATCTGCCAATGCCAATTGTCCTCCCAGCAATTGGTCATTAATAATGGCTTGTATTCTGCCAGGCTGCGGATTTTCGCCGATCAAGCTCGCCAATAAATAGGACTGGGAACGGGCATTATTGACAAACTGAGACTCATAGTCCTGTTGCAGGAGAAATAACACCCCGACAAAAACTAGCGGCACCAAAATAGTGTGAATGACCAGCATCCCAACCAGCATACGCCCGGTGTAGCTGGAAAAAAAATGCTTAATCCGCGTCTTCACGCTCATGGATAGCTGATGATCCGTATCCCCGGAGTGGTGACTGCTGTTCCATACAGCATAAAAGTGATGGTCGCATCATTGTTGTGTAAGGCCGTCAGTAATTCGAAGAAATTATCATAAGCTTTCGGGCGACCCGC
>JANYHX010000319.1 GCA_025362155.1 Gallionella sp.
CTTTGCCGCCCACCATTAACATCTGGCGGCATGAATTGAGCTGGTTGGGCGGGATGGGCATTATTGTATTGGCGGTGGCGATCCTGCCGTTGCTGGGTATAGGCGGGCGGCAACTATTCAAGGCGGAAACGCCGGGCCCGATGAAAGAGTCCGCGCTCACCCCGCGCGTCACCGAGACCGCGCGTAATCTGTGGCTGGTTTATTTAAGCATCACCCTTGCCTGTATTGTGTCCTTGAAAGCGGTGGGCATGAATTGGCTGGATGCAATTTGCCACGCTTTTTCTGCGATGGGATTGGGCGGATTTTCTACCCATGACGCCAACATCGGCTATTTCAATTCACCCGCCATTGAGTTTGTGTTGATGGCATTCATGTTGCTGGCCGCAATGAATTTCGCCACGCATTTTTTGGTATGGCGCGAAAAAAGTTTGAAGCTCTATTTGCGCGATGCCGAGGCGGTCGCGACCATCGCGCTGATATTGGCAAGCTGTCTGGGTTTGACAGTATTCCTGTGGTGGCATGGCACTTACCCGAATTTCTGGACTGCTTTGCGCTATGCCAGTTTCAACCTGGTATCCATCGCGACGGACTGCGGCTTTTCCAGCACGGATTTTAATCAATGGCCGATATTTGCACCAATGTGGATGTTGTTTCTCAGTTGTATTACTGTCAGCTCGGGCTCCACAGGCGGTGGTATCAAGATGGTGCGCACGCTGATTTTGTTCAAGCAAGCCGGGCGGGAATTTCGCCGGTTACTGCACCCGACCACAGTTAATCCGATGAAAATTGGCGGCCATGTAGTGGCCAACAATATTGTGTTTGCGGTGCTGGGATTTATTTTTCTGTACTTTATGACTGTAGTCACGCTGACCTTCGCGTTGCTGATCAGCGGCCTGGATTTCATTTCTGCATTTTCCGCGATCATTGCCTGTATCAACAATGCCGGGCCTGGACTTGGCATAGTGGGGCCCGCCGGCAATTATGGAGCGCTAAATGATTTTCAAACCTGGGTGTGCACTATTGCGATGCTGGTAGGGCGGCTGGAAATTTTCACTGTACTCATTCTTTTTACCCCACATTTCTGGCGGCGCTAAAATCGCCATGACAGCAGCGGCGAGATACGTTAGCATTGCCGCCGCAAGAGTCGCTTATAACCCAAGCCGCTAATTACCAAGCCGTTAATTACTAGAGCCGTTCATAACAATTGCCATTCAAACAGTTGATGAATAGATCAATGCCTATGCAAGAGGGAGCAAGATGAGCGAAGACCTGCCATTGTCTGGTGTAAAGGTGCTGCTGATCGACGACAGCAATACCATCAGGCGCAGCGGTGAGATATTCCTGTCCCAGGCAGGCTGCCAAGTCTTTCTGGCAGAAGACGGCTTTGACGGCTTGGCCAAGGTAGTGGATAACCAGCCGGATGTCATTTTCGTGGATGTGATGATGCCGCGCCTGGATGGTTATCAAACCTGCGCACTTATCAAAAAACATCAGCATTTCAGAAATACCCCCGTGATTATGTTGACCAGTAAAGATACGCTGTTTGACCGCGCGCGCGGCAAGCTGGTAGGTGCGGATCAGTATTTACTTAAACCCTTCAACAAAAAAAGTTTGATTGAAGCAGTCATTATGCATACCCAGGAAAAGAAGGAGGCCGATTATGGCCATTAAAAAAATATTGATCGTGGATGATTCGGCAACAGAACGCCATTTTATTGGGGAAATATTAAGCAAGCGGGGGTTTGAGGTTTCTTTTGCCGAGGATGGCGAAAAAGGCGTGGCTCAGGCCAAGCTGAATAAACCGGATTTGGTCATTATGGATGTAGTGATGCCCGGAATGAATGGCTTTCAGGCGACGCGGGCGATTAGCGGCGATCCTCAGACTAAACATATTCCGGTGATTATTTGCACTACCAAAGATCAGGAAACTGACAAGGTTTGGGGGGTGCGTCAAGGAGCCAAGGATTATGTGGTCAAGCCCATTAATGAAGCCGATCTGTTAAGTAAAATCGCGGCATTGGGCTAGGTGACGCGAAACGCATGAGAGCCTTGGAAAATCCGGATTGCCTGCCTTTACCAGGGGAATTGCCTGCTTCAATTACCTTGCTGCAATTGCATCGATGCAGGAAAAATTCAGTTTTTATCTGCCTTTTGGCGAATAACCCTGCTTGATTTTTAGAGGATATCTCAATGTCAAAACGGCTCAATCTGCGCGAATTCCAGCAGAACCTGATTAACCGGCTGCAGGCAAAGGATATGGCTGTGGAGCGCGTGTCCACGCTAGGTGTCCAGATAGCCGGAAGAAATTGGCTGGTAGACATGATGGAT
>JANYHX010000019.1 GCA_025362155.1 Gallionella sp.
GCCATGCGTCGAGGTTGGTGCCGCATGTAGCCCAGCCTTCCATCGCCAAAAATACTTCATGGCCTCCGGCAAGTTGCCCGGCGCCTACCGCCAGCGCGGCCATCAGCGCGGAAGCGGCCGTTGAGCCGCAAACGCCTCCGCACATCGCGGCGTGCACAGACGCATCACGTGGACCAGGATTGGCCAGTGCCACTGCCAGCGCTTCCAGCAAATCCGCTTGCGCTGCCGTTGGGGCTTCTTCACGGAACAACAGGTAAAGCATTTCAACCCAGCGCGCCTGTCCCAGCATCTCGCCATAAACATTGTAACCACGACAATAGGCAACGCGGGTAGCGAATGGATTGTCGGGTTCTGCCTCCTCTTGCCAGATACGGGTGTGGATGGGTTCCATTTATTTCCGTGCCAGAGTTCTGAGCCGCAGTTCCATGGGCGGGACTTCGTTTCTATCGACGCGCACGTCCAGCACTGTGGGACCGGTATGGCGGAGGATATTCTCCAGATCCAAATTTTCGAAGTCTTGTGCGGTGCGTATTACATGGCCGGGGATGCCCAAGGATTCGGCCAGTAGTCGAAAATCTACCATTGGCAACTCAAAGCCGATCTCCTCGGCACCGGCCAGGCGCTGGCCATATTTCACCATACCTAATGCCGCATCATTGAGTATTACAAATAATATAGTAAGCTTTTCGGTCAGTGCCACGGTCATTTCCTGGCCATTCATGAGCACACTGCCATCTCCGGTGATGCACACCACCGGCACAGCCGGATTTCCCAGTGCAGTACCAACCGCACCGCCGATTGCCCAGCCCATGGGGGCAAAATTCATCGTGACGCGCATCCAGCCTCCGGCGCTAGGCTGGTGATCATGCATTGCCAGATTGTGAATTGCCCAGATGGTGCTATTGCCGGTATCGGTCAGGAATCGAGTATCGGGTGGACTGCGCCAGCCGAGTTCGCGCATCAGATATTGCGGCTTGATGGGTGCATCGAGGGCAACAGGCTTGAAGGGATCGTTATCGGTGAATTTTTTGAATTTTCGTTTTTCACCCACGGGAATCTTTTTCGTATCATCTTTGCGCAACGTTCGTAATATCCGTTCGAATACTGGACGGATACTCCCGCGTACATGTAAACGCGCCATCGGTGAGCGTGCCAAGTGTGCCTCGAAAGAATCAATATGCACCAGACGGTTGTTCAACACCGCTTCACTCCAGCCGTTGCTGGTCCATTCACTCAGGTTGGAGCCAACCACCAGAATCAGATCGACATCTTTATCTTCCATCGCTGCAACGGCAGAGCGGTGGCCGGCAAACCCGAATACTCCGCGGTATAAGGGGTGACGCGGACTGATAAATCCCTTGGCATCGGGGGTGACAACAAAAACCCCGCCCATTCTTTCCGTCAATTCGATAATGAGGTCTACTGCTTGACCGCAGCCGCTGCCCATTAACACCACTATCTTCTTTGCTTGTGCCAATAACGCCTGTAATTCGCGAACTCCCGCATCATCAACCGCAAACACGGGTTTAAGCAAATGCGCCAGATCGTAGGATGGGGGGTCTTTCATAAGTCTGCGGTGTACGTCTGCGGGGATGCTGAGATGAACAGGTCCCGGGGTGGGCTTATACGCACTCAGTAACGCATTGGTCAGTTGCCTTTCCAGTTGATCCGAATGAGATACCAATGCGCTGTAGCGTGTACAGGTACGGAACATCGCAACTGTATCAATACCGGCACCGGAGGATTCCTGCAATGCTCCGCGGCCCATTAGAAGCAGCGAAGGCTGGGCAGTGATGACCAGCATCGGAATTTCATTTTCATAGGCGCAGGCTACACCGGTGATCAGATTGGTGGCGCCTGGACCAGAAGTGGCGCAGCACACGCCGATTTTTCCTGTTTCGCGCGCGTAGCCATCGGCCATGAATGCGGCGCCAGTCTCATGACGCGAGACTACCGCGCGTGGCCCGCCACGCCGGGCGCTGCGCGCAAGTGCATTGTACAAAGGCTCGATGGCGCCGCCGGGCACACCGAATACATATTCGACACCGATTTGTTCAAGATAGGCGACCAGCAAATCGGCCGCATCCATGGGTAGGGATTGTGCTGCGAGGCTTGGATTTTCGTGGCGTTTTGCTTGACGTTTTTCTGACATGATTAATCACTGATCCAGTTTAAAAATGTATCAAGTGCATCACTTGCTAAAAATGCTTGCCTACCGTTGCTGAGCAAGCATCGAAAAACAGAGCCAAGTCCTTGCAAGGAATAGTAGTGAGAACTAATCCTATGTTAAGCACCGCCATTAATTAATGGAATGCTAGGTTTGAAAAAGGCCTCGGCAAATTATGTGGGTTAAGATGGGGCTTATAGCAACTGTTTAAGTTCTCCGTTTTGATACATCTCCGTCATGATGTCAGAACCGCCCACGAATTCACCTTTGATATAGAGTTGTGGAATGGTCGGCCAATTGGCATATTCCTTGATGCCTTGCCGGATATCGGCGTCTTGCAGCACGTCGACAGTAAATAATTTTTTTACGCCCAGTGTGTTGAGTATGCGCACTGCGTTGGCGGAAAAGCCGCATTGCGGGAATTGCGGATTGCCTTTCATGTATAACACCACAGGGTGAGTGGTGACCTGTTCACGGATACGTTGTTGAATTTCGTTACTCATGATGATTTCACTTTTTGAGTTATACAGGCGGGGAGTCTAAGGGCGGATTGCCCGGAACGTCAAGCAGGGCAGAAACGTGGTGAAATTTCGTACGGATGCAGCTCCGGTAGATCATTATTTTTGGTAGAGTTGTCAATTAGGCGCGCCGATATTGCAGCAATGACAAATAATTAAAGGCCCAATGCAATCCTCCACCTCACTGGAATTAGCCAAGCACGCGCTGCTGATGTTCGGCATTATTCTCGCTGCCGGAACCTTCTCCGGTGTGTTATCCCGACTGCTGCGGATGCCAGATGTAGTGGTGTTTTTGCTGGTGGGTATATTGCTGGGGCCAAATGCATCAGGCACGATTAATATCGCTGCGGATTCCACTTTCAATCAATTGATTCTGATTTTTGGTTCCAGTTATATTTTGTTTGACGGCGGCGCTACGATCCGCCTCAAGGTGTTGAAAGAAGTGTGGATCACCCTTGTTGTGATCGCGACCATAGGCGTGCTGATAACTGCTGCCATCACCGGTGTGGCGGCTTATTATTTTCTTGGGCTTGCGCCCATAGTTGCTCTGCTGCTCGGCGCGGTGATCGCCGCCACTGATCCGGCTACCTTGGTTCCCGTGTTCAAACAGGTACGCATCAAAGAGCGCGTCGCGCAGACTGTGATGAGCGAGTCCGCATTCAACGATGCGATGGGTGCGATTCTCACTTTTACTGTTTTGGGCATAGCGATGGGTACGGGCGAATTTTCGATTGGCGATGCACTGATTGATCTTCTCAAGCAATCTCTGCTCGGTATTGTTATCGGCGGCGTGTTGGGTTATCTAGCGGCATTGTTTATTGCCCATGAAAAATTTGGATTTCTCGCCGAGTTCGCGCCGGTAGTCACTTTGATGGCGGTAATAGCTGCATATATGGGCGCCGATGGGCTGCACGCCAGCGGCTTCATGGCGGTGTTCGTGTTCGGTATCATGCTCGGCAATCAAGAATCATTAGGGTTTAAGCTCACCCGGCAGGAAGCTAGCCTGCTGGAAGACTATGTGCTGACCACGGCTTTCATCATGCGTATGTTCATTTTCATCCTGCTGGGAGCGCAGGTGGATTTCGGCCTGATGAATCAATACCTGCTCAGAGGCGTGGCGGTGGTCGTGGTGTTTATGTTGGTAGCGCGCCCGGTAACAGTGTTTCTGTGTGCCTTGCCTGACCGTCGCGCCAAGTGGAGCTTCAAGGAAATGCTGTTCATGTGCTGGACGCGCGAGACCGGCGTGATCCCCGGCGCACTGGCCGGCATGCTGGTCGGCATGAAAGCGCCCGGTGCGCAGATCATCGCCTCGGTGACATTCACCGCGATCCTGATGACCATATTGATCCAGGCGACGACCACAAAATGGCTGGCGAAGAAATTGGGGCTGCTGATAGAGGAATAAAAGGAAATCCTGGAGCAAGCTGCACTTCAATTTTCTTTAAAACGATTGTTCAACGCGCATATCAGGGCGCAATGTAGGGTCCGAGAAATCGCACACCGTTGAAATGAATCAGGTGAGATGGCGCATCAGCCACCCACACTTCGGTTTCCCATGCGATTTCACCCAGATACCTCCCCATGATGGAGCGATTCGGGAATGCGGTCACGTAAACTAGACCAGCAGTTGATCCGGCAAACAACTTTGCCAGTTCTGCATGACGCTTGCCATCGACCGGCCCATGATTGGTGACAGACTCCACCAGCAGCAGCCAATTTTTCTCGACAAAATGTAGGACCACATCAGGCATCTTGCCATGTGTATCCACATCAACTCCCAGATCGGCCAGCAAGACCGCATCGAAGTAACCCCACTTGTCGCCAGTATCGCCCGCATAGACCAGCGCACTGCCCGGTGCGAAGCGCGGGCCGAAGTCTTCCACGATGGCGCGGATCAGTTCGCTGTGCTCGCCGGGACTGAGTGTGATTTTCTTGCCCGGCGCAATCTGCATGGGAATAAGGTTTTGCTTTCGCACCATTGCGTACTTTGCAGCCAGTGTCTTATTCAGAGTCAGATACGTCGTCAGATTGTCGCGCCACTTCGAGGTGCTGAAGCTACGCAATAGTGTCAGCACAGCAGGGGCGACCTGATATACAGCCTTCGGGCTGTTTACCGGACGATCTGGTTTATCCGGGTTATAAATGGCAATCCAGGCATCGACGAATTGGTGCATCGTCTGGCGCCGGAAGGTCTCGCGCGTGTTTGGCGCATACTCCTTGCCGTAGTGCTCGCGCGACCATTCCATAGATCGGCTTGATGCCCACAAGTGGATTTTCGGCTTTAGCCCACCTCTTATCGGGCGTGAGGTTAAGCAGAGCCAACAGGGACAATGCAGATCGTTCGTTATGCTGTGCACGGGGCAGACCAAGAGAAATGAGTATCTGGTTCGCCTCATCGATATGGTTATTCTTTTTCTTTGCCATCTAGTTCTTTGTCATGCGAGCAAGTTATCCAGTTGTTCATCTATCATGTTCTGTGTTGGCTCGCCGCTGCGCATCGCCCACTCACCTAGCTTAATCAGTGCCTCTCGACTCGGATATTTCATTCTCTTGAGATCGGTTGCATTGACTTGGGTGTGCCCACTCGAACGGCGGAAGTTTTCATCAACGCCGGTCGTGTTGAGATAAATGGCCAAGCCGCGCGCAAGCGCTTCTGGCAAACCGTGTTTGTTCTCGTGGTACACGTTCAGGTGATTCTCCAAGCCCAGCATTTCAGCATCGGCAAAGGTATCCGGCTGAACTACGCTTGCAACGATACGGCGTTTTTCTTCTTTCGATGAAAAACGGCGAACTACGCAATAGCAGCCATTCGGATAAAGCCACTTTTCCGTTTCGGCGTTGCGCTGGATTGCGTTGGGTTTCTTGATATTCGATTTAGGCCACTCGATGTTTAGTCCGTTAAAGTGCGCGGGGTACAGGAGGGGAACGGTGCCTGCTTCGGGCATTTCGCGGAGATGCTCTTTCAGGCGAAAATCGACAACCGGTCCGGTCGATACCTTAATACCAATATCGTCTAACGAACAGCGTATCGCGCTTGAAAGTTCGATGGCATTGCGCACCGCCGTGGTCGGCACGTGTATGAAACGCTCGGTATCATCGGGGAACACGATACGGTTGAACGGATGCGTATGGGTCACCAGGTCGGCGAAGCTATCATCGGTCGACGTTGTCACCGTCACATCGCCTTGCAGACCACTGCGTTCAAGCAACAGGATAATGTTTTCTTGCAGCACATCATCATCCTTGAATGCCTTGCTGCGCGAGTCGAACAAGTGCATGTGCCGGATTGCAGCCCGTTCCAGCACAAAGTCGCGGAAAGGCCGGTAATACGGCCCGTTACAGAAGCTGCGCGGAATGATTGCAACAACTTGACCTCCCGGCGACATCATCGCTAGAGCCAAGGCGACGAAAGCGGAATAGAGATTTACTGTTTCAATATCCGCTTGCCGAAGCAACAGGCGGTGGTGGGAGTCGCTGCTGATTTTTTTATAGGGCGGATTCAGGATTGCGTGAGTGAACCCTTGGTCAGAACCAAATTGAATTCTATTGACAGCATGCTCGATAAAGTCACCACCCGATATTTCATAATCAATCGACAACCTGTTTCTGTAACTGGAGAGCAAGTCATTTAATTCCTTGTGAATAAGGCTATCCAATTCAAAGGCGGTTATTTCAACATCAGTGAATCTCAAATCACCACCAATACAGCGCTCAAGAAAAGCGCTCGAAAGCGAACCGATACCTGCGCCTGCATCAAGCAAACGACAATCAGGGTTATCTTTCGATGTGAACAAAGCAGCCATGAACTGAGCCGTTCTCGCAGGCGTCAAAAATTGCCCGAGTTGCGACTTTCGTTTCGCCTCAGTATTTTTCGACAGCCTCAACCTTGTTTGTTCAACGATTACTAGCAATGAGACATCCCCTGTTGCGGCATTGTATCAAGCTATATTACTCAAAAAAATATCAGGTGTTGCGCCTTTGCTTGTGTTACGAATGTGTGGGCGACAAGACGGTCATTGCATCTCTGTAATAACCAGCTTTAAAAAAGCAGATGATTCAGGCGATCGCCCCCAACGCTAGGTACATTCCGTGGCTCAACGTAATAGTTTGATACCAAATATTTTGGCCTGCCCAATGGCTTGTGCGAGTGTCTCGATGGCTTGTCCGCGCGCAAAGCTTTTGCGCCATGCCAGCGCGATACGCCGTGACGGTGCGGGGTTAGTGAATGGGATCACCTTCAGCAAGCGGCTGCGATAACGCGCGTTGTTGGCGGAGGCGGGTAGCACGGTGATACCTAGGCCGGAGGCGACCATGTTGCGTATTGTTTCCAGCGAAGTACCTTGCTGAATCTCCGCGCCTTTACGGTTGAGTTTAGGGCAGGCTTCGGCAACCTGATTGCTGAAGCAGTGCCCGGAATCAAGCAGTAATACCTTTTCCGCAGCGAGTTCCTGTGCCTTGATACTGCGCCGAATTGCCCAGGGATGATCGTTGCTGATCACCACCTCAAACGGTTCGTCATACACAGGCTGCGTAACAATGCCTGCCTCGCCGAACGGCAACGCGATGATGATGACATCAAGTTTGCCATTGCGCAGCAAGGTATCCAGGTTGGCGGTGATGTTCTCTTCAACTTCCAGCGGCATTTTCGGTGCGAGCTTTTTCAGCGCGGGAATCAGATCGGGCAATAAATACGGGCCGACACTGTAGATGATGCCGACACGCAAGGTGCCGACCAATTGATCGTTGCCTTGCTTGGCGATTTCGCGGATATGTGCGGCGGCTTCCAAAGTACGTTGAGCCTGCTCGACAATCTGTGCGCCAAGAGGAGTAATGGTGACTTCACCTTTGCCGCGTTCAAAAAATTGCACACCTAATTCTTCTTCGAGCTTTTGTATCGCCAGCGAAAGGGCGGGTTGGCTGATGAAGGATTTTTCTGCGGCGCGGCGGAAGTTGCGTTCCTGGGCGACTGCCACGATGTAACGAAGTTCGTTGAGGGTCATGGGGATAATCTCCTTAGTGATTTGCATAGTAAATCACCTTTGTTTAAACAATCAATTAGATTTATTGATTTAATCAGCCTACATTGCATCCCGTGGCAACGAACCACGCAGACCATACTTAAGGAGCAGAGCATGAATAAATGTCCCGTTATGACTACCGCCGCAGGCACTCCTGTCGGCGATAACCAGAACAGCCTCACCGCAGGCCCGCGCGGCCCGGTGCTGATGGCCGACTATCAGCTGATGGAAAAAATGGCGCACTTCAACCGCGAGAGGACGCCAGAGCGGGTTGTACACGCAAAAGGGGCGGGGGCTTATGGCAAATTCACCGTCACTGGCGATATTTCCAGATACACCCGCGCAAAGATTTTCGCCACCGCTGGCAACAGCTGCGAGACATTTGTACGGTTTTCGACGGTAGCGGGTGAGCTAGGTTCGCCGGATACTGCACGCGACCCACGCGGGTTTTCTGTGAAGTTTTATACCGAGGAAGGCAATTGGGATATGGTGGGCAATAACACACCGGTATTCTTCATCCGCGATCCGCTAAAGTTTTCGGATTTCATCCATTCGCAAAAGCGCAACCCCCAAACCGGGATGCGCGATAACACCATGCAATGGGATTACTGGAGCCTTTCGCCAGAATCCCTGCACCAAGTGACTACCTTGTTTTCGGATCGCGGCATCCCCGCCACCTTGCGCAATATGCATGGCTTTTCGTCGCATACCTTCAGCCTGTGGAATGAAAATGGCGAGCGCTACTGGGTGAAATGGCACTTCATAACCCTGCAGGGCATCAAGACGCTGACCCAGGCAGAGGCCAACAAAATCGCCGGTGAAGACCTGGACTATCATCGCCGTGATTTGTTTACGGCCATCGAGCGGGGCGACTTTCCCCAGTGGCGGGTGATGGTGCAAATCATGCCGGAACGTGAAGCGGAAACTTACGCAATCAATCCGTTTGATTTGACCAAGGTGTGGCCGCACAAGGATTATCCGCTGATTGAAGTGGGGGTACTGGAACTGAATCGCAACCCGCAGAATTACTTTGCCGAAGTCGAGCAGGCCGCGTTCGAGCCAGGCAACATGCCGCCGGGCATGAGTGCTTCGCCGGACAAGGTGCTGCAAGCACGGTTGTTATCCTACCCGGACGCACATCGCTATCGAATTGGCGTGAACTATGCCGCGCTGGAGGTGAATAAGCCGCGTTGTCCGGTGCATCACTACCACCGTGATGGACAGACGCGCTTTGACGGCAACGCGGGTAGTGCGGTCAACTATCAGCCCAATAGTTTCGACGGGCCGGTGGAGGATCACAAGTACAAAGAACCTCCGCTGAGAATTTCCGGCGATGCAGATCGTTATGACCATCGTATCGGCAACGATGATTACACCCAGGCGGGGAATTTGTTCCGCTTGATGAGTGCCGACCAGAAACGCCAGTTGACCGACAACCTGGTGGGTGCTTTACGGAGCGTGCCAAAATTCATACAAGTGCGCCAATTAAAGCACTTCTACAAGGCTGATCCGGAGTATGGCAAAGGCGTAGCAGTGGGCTTGGGTGTGGATGTGCAGGAAGTTGTTTAGCAGTTAACCGGGCTGCTTTACCGAATGGGTGGAGCAGCCTCTCTTACAGGAGAAACATCATGAATACATTATTGCAGTTGTTTCATCAGACAACACCGACGGTGCATGCATTCGCAGCCACATTAGCCATGCTCGGGCTGGGCTTGGCAGGCGTGTCGGCAGAGCAGTCTTTTCAGCTTGAAAAATTTCATCACAATTCATAAAGGAGAACATCATGCAACAATCTGAAACAAAAAGACCCGAAATAAAAACCATCGCCAATCTTGAATCGGCATTTGCCGGGGAATCGATGGCGCACATCAAGTATCGCTACTTCGCAAAGATCGCACGTGCCGCAGGCGACGAGGAAACGGCGCGGATATTTGAGGAAACCGCCGCACAGGAAGTGCAGCACGCTTTCGGGCATCTTGATCTGCTTTACCCGAAGGAATCCATGACCTCGGCGCGCTGCCTGCAAATGGCGGTAGACGGCGAAACCTACGAATATACCGAGATGTATCCGGGTTTCCTCAAAACGGCGCAGCAGGAAGGTAATGTCGCGGCCGTATTGGAAATCAACGAGCAAATCGCTGAATCAAAAGAACACGCCGCGCAATTTAAGGCAATGCTGCAAAAGGCCGCGAAACGCTTTGCCGCATTGGCTAAAGTGGAAGAGCGCCATGCCAATCAATATCGCGCTGTACTGGCCAAAGTAGCGGCTTAAATATTAAGGAGAGCATCATGAAAGTCTGGCAATGTGTGGTTTGTGGTTTCGTATATGATGAAGCAGCTGGTTTGCCGGCAGAGGGCATCAAGCCCGGCACGGCGTGGACGGATATTCCTGAAAACTGGGCATGTCCGGATTGCGGTGTAGCCAAGGCTGATTTTGAAATGGTGCAAATATAAATCGCTGATAAATTATGAAGGAGTGGCGTCATGAGTAAATCAAACATCAACATCGGGATCTCCGAGAAGGATCGCAAAAAGATCGTTGAAGGACTGGCGCGTATGCAGGCAGACACCTACACGCTGTATCTCAAGACGCACAACTTTCACTGGAATGTAACCGGGCCGATGTTTCAGACTTTGCACCTGATGTTCCAAGCTCAATATAACGAGATATGGCTGGCGGTGGATGTAATCGCTGAAAGAATACGTGCGCTGGGTTTTCCTGCACCGGGCAGTTACAAGGAATTTTCTGAGCTGACCGAAATCAAGGACAGCAAGGGCGTGCCGAATGCCAAGGAAATGATACGTCAGTTGGTAGACGGGCAGGAAACCGTGATACGCACGGCCCGCGCCGTGTTCCCGATTGCCGAGGCGGCTGGCGATCAGCCCACAGCCGACGTGCTGACGCAACGCATGACGGTGCATGAGCAAAATGCCTGGATGCTGCGCAGCCTGCTGGAAGATTAAGGAGCCGCGTGATGAAACCTATCGTTGTGCTAGGCAGCGGCTTGGCCGGTTACACGCTGGTGCGTGAATTGCGCAAACTGGATCGTGACGCTGCGATCACTTTGGTGTCACGCGACAGCGGCGATTATTACTCCAAACCGATGCTGTCGAATGCACTGGCGCAGGGTAAAACTGCTGAGTCACTAGTCATCACCGTAGCGGCGGAGATGGCCAAACAACTCAACTTCACACTGCTGCAACATACCGAAGTACTGGGCATAGAGCGCGAGCGCAAGCAGTTGCAAACATCAGCGGGCGTGATTGCATATGGCCGTTTGGTTTTGGCACTGGGCGCAGACCCGATACGCTTGCCGTTGCAGGGCGATGCAAGTGATGCGGTGGTGTCGGTGAACGATCTTGCCGACTATGCAAAATTTCGGGCAGCGATTGAATCTACAACGCGGGTGGCAAAGCAGATCGCCATCATTGGCGCCGGCCTGATCGGCTGTGAATTCGCCAATGATCTGGCATCTGCCGGGTATGTTGTGACAGTGATAGACCCGACTGCCTATCCACTCTCCGGCCTGATGCCGGAGCAGGCCGGACAGCAACTGCTAGCACCGCTGGCCGAGCTGGGCGTTACATGGCGATTTGGTGCGGCGGTAAAAGCGGTAAATAAATCTTCATCGGGCTATGCATTGACACTTACCGATGACTCGATTTTGCATGCCGACCTGGTGTTGTCTGCGGTCGGTTTGCGTCCGCGTATCGAACTGGCGCGAAAAGCCGGACTCACAGTGAATCGCGGCATCGTGGTGGACGCGCAGCTGCGCAGCAGCGATACGGATATTTTTGCGCTGGGCGATTGCGCCGAGATTGAGGGACGCACACTGCCTTACGTATTGCCGATCATGCATGCTGCGCGGGCTTTGGCACGGGTGTTCGCAGGAGAAGATATGCGGGTGGAATTTCCGGCTATGCCGGTGGTGGTCAAAACGCCCGCCCATCCTGTTGCGGTAGTGCCCGTTGCGCGCGATGCGCCAGGCGCATGGCAGGTTATGGCAAATGGACATGGGATCAAGCTGGGATTTGTTGACACCCAGAATCAACTGCGCGGATTTGCGCTCACCGGAGCCTATGCTGCTGAACGTAGCGAGATGGCGAAGCAATTATCAACGAAATAAATAGTCCCCCACGATGCCCGCAAACACCACCGCCCCAAACCAGTTGTTGTGCAAAAATGCTTTAAAGCACGCTTCGCGCTGGCGGTGTTTGATCAAGCGGTAGTGATATAGCGCAATCCCCTCCGCCAGTATCAGACCGATGAAATAAAAAATCCCCGCGCCTATCATCAGCCCCACCATTGCCAGCAATATCACCGTGATCACATAGCAGGTCATCACCGCAGCCACATCGTATTTGCCAAACCACAATGCCGCAGAATGGATACCGAGATGGATGTCGTCGTCTCTATCCACCATCGCGTATTCTGTGTCATAAGCGATTGCCCAGAACACATTGGCGACCAGTAACAGCCACGCCACCGACGGCACGCTGCCTAGCGTTGCGGCAAATGCCATCGGGATGCCGAAGCCGAACGCGATGCCGAGATAGGCTTGCGGAATCGACAGGAAACGTTTGGTGAACGGATAACTAGCGGCGAGAAACACCGCCGGGAATGACAGCAGCAGCGTCAAATTATTCAGCGGCAGGATCAACACAAAGGCAATCACCGCCAAGCTCGCCGCCAGCCACACAGCCTCGCGCGGCGCGATGCGCCCGCTGGTGACCGGGCGCTCGCGGGTGCGCTGCACATGCTTGTCGAAATCACGATCCGCATAATCGTTGATCGCGCATCCGGCAGAGCGCATCAGCACTGTACCCAACACAAAGATCAGCACGATGTGCCAGGCTGGATGCCCCGCACCGGCGATCCACACCGCCCACAACGTTGGCCACAGCAACAGCAAGATGCCGATGGGACGGTTCAAGCGGGTGAGTTGTAAGTAGAGTGACAGGCGTTCGGAAAGACTCATTGCGATATCAAACTGTTTTAATTTGGGCGGATTAAAGTATAACCACGCTGCAAATGCTCAGGGGGCGAATCTTGTAAAATGCAAACATGGATCCAAACAAAAAACTCCCGGGCCGCCCCACCCTGGAAGGCATCACGCTTGAAGCAATAGTAACGCAGCTTTCCGAGCGTATGGGCTGGGAGGCGATGGGTGCCGCTGTGCCGATACGCTGCTTTACGCACGACCCCAGCATCAAATCGAGTTTGAAATTTTTACGCAGGACGCCGTGGGCACGCAAGAAGGTGGAAGAGTTGTATTTGGGACAGCGCTATTTGAGAGTTACATAATTCGCGACAACCATTCCGTTCGGGCTGAGGTATCGAAGCCTGAGGCTGGTACAAGGTTTCGCCCTTCGATACCTCAGGGTGAACGGTGTAATGAGTTATGTAATGCTCTAATGAGTCGCTTTATATTAACCCGCTAAATTTTGTGTGGCGGCGTACGGGAGCGTGCTGTAATTATTGCGATTGCGGGCGGTAACGCTAGCCAGAATCCGGACAGTGGCATGATCATTACACCCATGAGGCCTAACGCAAACAATACCCAACCGATAATTTTTGGCAGAGGACGAAGTGATGCTTGCTCAAGCACGTCGATTGCTAAACCACACAGGAAAAGTAGCACACCGAAGAGAAGAAACCAAATCGCTGCGCCTGCCGTCGGATCGCTGCCGATGGTATGGAACTCACCCCGCCGCGCCACCGCTACCAAGTCCTTGCCAAATATCAGACCCGCAACTACGGTGTGAAAAATGGAAATACCTATTAACCATCGACCGATCCATCGTTTCATCGCGAAATCTCCAAATTGTTAGGCCTAAAGGGTGCTTACTCTTCATTCGTCCAACGCTTGCGAAGGCCATTTTTTTCTAAATGCTCGTCGGTAGTTTGGAACTGCTCTGACCCGGTCCACGTGTACGACAACGTAACCGAGTCGACATCGGCGACACCATGAATCGAGCCAATACCTTTCAGTGCATCGGATTCCAACTGATCCGAACTGCGAAGAGACCCGGGTAAGCGAAGTACCGTGACAGTATGTTTCCGGTCGGCTCAATCGTGTGGTTGGGCGTCATAGCATGCCCACTCACCAATCTCGCTTTTGCGGAGAAATATGTACTTCGTTGCTCAGCGCCTGCCCTCCGCTTCCGGGCCGGAGCGGCGGGATGCGACCAGACTTGCCGCCACCGACACCAACAGGATCAATCCGACGATTCCCAGGACGATCCCCACAGGAATTTTGTAGACGTCGAGCAGCAGCATTTTCACTCCGATGAACATCAGGATCACCGCCAAACCATACTTGAGCAGATGGAAGCGCTCCGCCATGTCGGCGAGCAGGAAATACATGGCTCGCAGCCCCAGGATGGCGAAGATGTTGGAGGTGAAGACGATGAACGGATCGCTGGTCACGGCGAAGATCGCGGGGATCGAGTCCACCGCGAAGATGAGATCGGTCACTTCCACCAGCACCAGCACTACGAACATCGGCGTGGCGTAACGCATCCCCTCCTTCAACACGAAGAACTTCGCCCCATGGTACTCATTGGTGATCTTCATGTGGCCGCGCATCCAGCGCAAGATCGGGTTTTTCTCCAGATCGGGCTGGTTCGTGGAGAACACCAGCATCTTGACGCCGGTGAGTAAGAGGAACAGGCCAAAAACATAGAGAATCCAGTGAAACTGGGCGAGCAGCAGTGCTCCGACGTAAATAAGCACCGCGCGCATGACGATGGCGCCGAGCACTCCGTAGAGCAGCACTCGCTTCTGGAACGCTACGGGTACCGCGAAAAAGCTGAAGAGGGTAATCCAGACGAAGACGTTGTCCACGGCGAGCGACTTCTCAATGAGGTAGCCGCTGAGGTATTCCAGCGCCTTTTCATTGGCCAGCTCTCGCCCAAAGCGCCCGTCGAGGTACCACCAGAACCAACCGCAGAAGGCGAGCGAGATGGTGATCCATACCACCGACCACCCGACCGCCTCCTTCACGCTTACCCGGTGGGAGCCCTGGGCCTTGAGCACGAAAAAATCTACCGCCAGCAAGACGACGACGAGCAGCGTGAATCCGAGATAGAGAATCGGGGTACCGACGGATTCGATAATCATCCCCTGCTCTCCGGATCAGGGTCGTCTTTCTCCCGGCGACTGCGCCGCACCAAGTAGTAGCCGAGGGTGAGCGCGAACACCATGGTAGCAATGCCCAACAGTGTTCCTTCGGGTAACTCATTCGTATCCAGGACAACGATTTTGCGGGTGACCGCGGTCAATGCCACAGTGAGCATCGCTTCGAGGTAGATCAACCGGTGCTCGATGTATATCTTCATCGTGTGCATCAGCTCGATTCCGATCAGCACCAGCAGGAACTGGCCGAACAGCTCCAGCAACTCGTCGTGACCCAGCAGGAATAGCGGCGGGCTCAACACGTCCTTGCTGAGCAGCCAGGCCAACTCGATAGTGGAGAGCACCACCACGCCCGCCATCATGACGAGCAGGGCGTGGGTGACGATCCGCTCAAATTTCTCTAGGTACGCTATCATGAGGCTTATTCTCCGATTTATGGCGACAGCACATCGGCAAGCGCGCGCAAAAGTTTCGTCCCGTCGCCCTTCCATGTACTGCCATGCATGCACGCAAGCGTGGTCGGCTCGGCGGAGGCCAGTCTTTCAAGCATCGCACGCGCGTTCTGCGTGTGTGAGTAATAATCCATCGCATGACGGAATGCCTCGCTCGGCCCCAAAATATCCGACTCGGTGGTGGCTGGGTGCTCGGCACCGCCCTGCGTAAACAGATCGCCACAGAGCAATGTCCGCGTTTGTTCTTCCATTAGAAAACCGCATTCCCACCCATGAGGCAGGTGCGGCGTGTCGAACCAGCGCATGGTATGTTTTCCAAGCGTGAGCCTTTCCCCGTCCGCGAGTGCGCGCGCCGGCCGGTCGGCCATATCATCAATCGACACTAACGCCGCCACCTTGCCGCACAGTGGCGAGGACTGTGGCGCCACCGCGAGCCATTCGTTGAGTGAACCGCACTCATC
>JANYHX010000020.1 GCA_025362155.1 Gallionella sp.
CTCGAACGTCAAAGTGAACGTACAGAATGCACCGGGCTGCATGATCGTGCCCATAGCCCCGCAGTTGTTGGTCTGTGTAAATTGGGCCGACAAGGGTGCTGCGCCGCCGTAGGTCAATGGCCCCAGCCCCGTATTAGTCAACTTGACGGTTTGGGTAGCGCTGCTTAAACCTGCTTGGGTGTTACTGAAAATAAGTGACGTAGGTGTCAAACTTGCCGATGGCAATACACCCGTGCCCGTCAGACTTACCCTTTGACTAATTGCAATTGTTCCTGCCCCATCTGACAGGGTTAAGATTGCAGACCTGCCTTGCAATGCGCTCGGCGTAAAGGTCACGTCTATCGTGCAAGTACTGATACCCCCCGTCAACGATGCTGGATCTAGTACCTTGCCAGTGCAGTTGTTGACCTTGATAGCAAAGTCAGCAGAATTTGTTCCCGAGATCGCGGCACCGCTGAAGGTCAGAGGCCCCAAACCTGTGTTGGTCAAGGTCACGGTCTTGGCGACACTAGTTGTACCTACTTGCATATTACCGAACGCCAGGGGGGTGGGTAACGCGCTGCCTGAGGGCGGCACACCGATGCCTGACAGGGCAACCGTTTGGGTAACAGAATCCTTTGGATTGAGCGACCCGTCGGTAAGGGTCAACGTAGCCGACTCACTACCAATTGAATTCGGCGTAAAAGCCACATAAATCTTACAGTCAGCTTTTATCGCCAATATCTTACCCATACAATTGTCGTTCTGTATAGCAAAGTTGGCAGCGTTGGCCCCAGTAATCGTCGCGCTTTGGTAAAACAGCGGGCCAATACCCGAGTTAGTCAATGTCACACTATGTGCTGTACTGGTCGTACCTACTTGCATATTTCCCAAAGCCAGCGAAACGGTCGATGTATTGGTAGCTTGAGCCTGTGAGGCCAGCAAGAACATTCCCAGCAATATAAAAATTGCACCTGTAGTGTATGAAATTAATTTGCTCGGTAACATGATAGTGACCCCTTCTCAAGAATGCTCAGTAAATATGTTGCAATTATTGGTCCGTTCCAATCTTAGCTTCGATTGATCGAATCAAGGAACCGTAACAGTACCCGACGGTTCCACCCCGGTACCGGACAAAATAACCGTTTGACTAATCGTCATAAGCGTCCCCGCGCCATCTGACAGTGTCAACGTTGCCGACCTGTCTAATAAGGCACTCGGCGTGAATGTGACATCTATCGTGCAGGAGCTGGTACCACCTACCAAAATGGCTGGATCCAACACCTTGCCGGTACAATTATTTGTCCCGACAACAAAGTCACTGGCATTTGTTCCAGAGATTACAGCACTATTGAATGTCAGCGGTCCAATACCCGTGTTAGTTAAGGTCACCGTTTGAGCTGCACTGGCTATACCTATTTGCATGTTTCCGAAAGCCAAGGGGTTGGGTAACGCGCTGCCTGATGGCGGCACACCGACACCGTTCAAGCTAACCGATTGTGTATGCAATGCAGCGCCCGTCGTATCACTCACTATCATACTTGCCGACAGGCTACCCAACGAACCAGGGGTAAACCTTACTGCGATTATGCAACTCGAGCCTGCTGCCAGACTCGTAGTGCAAGTATTAGCTGGGGACTGGAAGTCGGCCGCATTGGTACCGATAAAGGTTACGCCGGTAAAGGTCAGTGGCTCTGTTCCTACATTGGTCAACGTTACCGACATAGTGCTACTACTTTCGCTTATCTGCACTGTGCCGAAATCCAGATTATTGGGAGATACTCGCGCAACAACTAGCTCAACCGCGCCAATATCGAACCCACCGTCTTGCGGCCTGATGTTACCGAAAAAGTCGTGGTTCGGCGCGCCGTCGCTGCTGGCCACGTCGATTGTCGGCGAACCCGCCTTGATCGAGTAATTCCCCAGCGGCACGAGAGCAGTGCCAGCTGCGCTGTAGCCGGTCGGATTGCTCAGAGAGAGCGGACCGTAGCCCAGGTTGATCCAGTTGTTGCCTTCGTCAACAGTCGCGGCCACCACCGTTTGGTTGAGCGAAAACACCACGGGTAACCCGGTAAATTCCGAGCGTCCCACCGGCGCGTTGTAGCCATGGCACTTGGGTTGTTCAACCGGAGATACCCCGATGCAACCTTCTGGTGGAATGCGCGCGCCGTTGGCATACTGGCGCACCACGGCGGGATCGATGCCC
>JANYHX010000031.1 GCA_025362155.1 Gallionella sp.
GCCAGGCAGATAAGGCAGAGGCCACCGCGAAATGGCTGAACCGATCCATCGCATTTGCCAATGGCGAGCCAAGAGTCGCAATCGGATTGAAGTGGGTACAAGCAACCAGCGGCAACGCCAATGGACGAGGACTGTTGCTCAGGGTGTGGTAACGAACTGCGGATTCGCCACGCATGATGCGGGAGAAAAAATCCTCTACGTCGCCCTCACCGTACGGATTGATCAGGCCTAAACCAGTAATGGCTACACGACGTTTTTTCACAAATCACATGGTCATTGATTTTGTTGCTTGCTGGCTTCTGATATCGTTTAATTGCTGAAGCAATTCGCCCACTGTCTGGGGTGGCGGAATATCTGCGGGGACTATTATTCCGGTCTTATCCTCGAACTCGAATATCAATTCGACAAACATAAGAGAGTCAATGCCCAACTCGGTTAAAGTAACTTCAGGAGCAATCTCGCCTAATAGCGCGGCGGCAACGCGGTCTTTTAAAAAATTTTGGATAAACGCGAGATCATCTATATCAATATCTTGTGACATATTAGAATGTGGCATGGATTATGTTCGCGTATGTTACTAAACTTTAATGTGATCAGGAAAAACATTTGCGCGGCTCAGCAGCGGATAAATACTTCCGCAGCAGTAGCCCATTACGGCTCCTAGCGTCGCGTTGTTTCTAGAGGAATCAATTTTTGATGGGCCAACAAAATTGACTGGGTTAGCGACAAGCTACCTGCAAGCATCCCCAATAGAGCCCCTGCAACCATATCGACTGCGACATGCTGTTTCGTTGCCAGGGTCGAATATACAATGCCCACGCACCATGCCCAATTGAATATGCGAACAATGCGCGGGGCACCTACCTCAAGCAAGATGCGATTAAGCCACATCGCCGAAAAAACCGCTGTAGCCACGTGTAACGAAGGGCAAGCATTGCCAGCTGCATCCACCCCTTTCAGCATGGAAAACCCAAAGCTCTGCTGCCAATCGATATTTGCGGCAGGAACCGCCGTTGGCCAAAAAAGGAAGCAGGTTAAACCAGCCGCACATAAAATACCGACCGCCATTCCGTAATAGATCAATTCGCCGCGTGTCGCTTGCAGTCCCGGGGGCAACGTCACATACAGCCACAGTGACACATATAAAAAAAGTGTGGTTGGCTTAAACCCCACTGCAACATCCAGCATCGTCAGCGGCATCATCGTCACTGGGAAAACCGGATTTTTTAACAGGTAAATATAGCCCGCAAAAAATGTCCACATAAAAATCGTGATGCCCACTGCTTTAAGCACAAAGTGACTCTTCATTCTGCTAAAGATTTGGAGATGCCATGGAATAGTTGATGAGGAAATTTTCATGCTTGAACACTAGTAAATGCAGTGTCAAATCCAGGGAGAATACAAGTTGTCACTTTATAGCATATTTTCGTCATAATAATAGTTAGCCGCAGCGAAGCTAAATATTGAAATGCATATCAATACCCCTTCCCCTGCTGAGCTTGATACAAACATAAAACCGGGCGCAAAGAAAATGCAGTTATCACTATGGCGTGGCACGCCGATATTGCTATTCAGCACAGGGCTGCATCTATTTTGCGCCGTGCTTACCATCCTGAATACAGCCCTTTGGGAGTGGACGCTGGGTGCGGTCCTGGTAAATCACATACTGATTTTTGCGACAGTCGTCCTATGGCCAGGCAGTCGCCTGCTTGGGCCGAACATGACACACCTCCCCACTGCGGCTGCACTACGCAGAGAGGTGGCGCTCACCTTTGATGACGGGCCGGACCCTCTGGTCACACCCCGGGTACTTGATCTGCTCGACCAATACGGCGCCAAAGCCAGTTTCTTCTGCATAGGCAATAAAGTTATCGCCTACCCAGAGCTTGCCCGAGAAATCATCCGGCGGGGGCACAGTGTGGAAAACCACACCAATAGTCACCCCCATGCATTTCCATTTTTCAGTCCGAAAGCGTTGCAACACGAGATTGATTTAGCCCAAACTGCCATTTATGCAACCACTGGCGTGGCTCCGATATTCTTTCGCGCACCCATGGGTTTTCGTAATCCCTTCCTCGCTCCGATGGTTGAGCGCGCGGGTTTGCACTACACCAACTGGACGCGGCGTGGTTACGATACTTTTGCCAAATCTGCTGAACCGGTTTGGCAACGGCTGCAACGCGGGCTGGCCGCTGGCGACATTTTGCTATTGCACGATGGCCGCTCGCTGCTACCACATAACGAAGCGCCGATTATTCTGGAAGTGCTGCCGCGTCTGCTGGAGCATCTACACACCCTCAATCTGAAATCGGTTGCGCTCCCGACTGGCTGCAAGCTTTAGTTTCATCACACCGCTTTAATTCCATTCCTAAGTTTGCGCACTCATGTTGGGGCGAAGGCCGCATTCGAAGCCAATAGCCAGTGCCTTTCTGTTAAAATTCGCGCCGCTAAGCTCAGGCAGCTCCTGGAAATAAATTCATTTTGCAGCCCCTACAATTAAGCGCATACACCCTTACCACACCGCTCGGAACGGGCGTTGCTGCGACAGTGGACGCCTTGCGTGCCAGCTATTCCGGGTTAACACGGTGTGATTTTCTGGATGTCGACCTGGATACGTATATCGGGCGCGTCGGTGGCCTGGAGAATCTGCCAGTGCGCGGTGATCTGACCGCTTACGATTGCCGCAACAATCGCCTTGCACAACTTGGTTTGGCGCAGGACGATTTTGTCGCAGCGGTTGCAACTGCCCGGCAACGCTATGGCCGCGAGCGCATCGGCATATTTTTGGGCACCAGCACGTCAGGCATCCTGGAAACCGAGCTTGCCTATCGGCAACGTGATTCGGAAACGGGTGCCTTGCCGAAAAATTTCAACTATGCAGGTTCACATAGCTGCTATTCGGTGGCTGAGTTCGTACAGCACGCTCTTGATCTCGCCGGACCAGCCCTGGTCGTATCGACTGCCTGTTCGTCATCCGCCAAAGTATTTGCCACTGCGGCGCGCATGATACAAGCCGGACTATGCGATGCCGCCATTGTCGGCGGGGTTGATTCATTGTGCCTTACCACCCTGTATGGATTCAACTCGTTAGAACTGGTATCCAGCCGTCCGTGCCGCCCGTTTGATGTCGCGCGCAGCGGCATTTCCATCGGCGAGGCAGCAGGCTTTGTGCTGTTGGAAAAAGCCACTTCTACAATCAAGCCGGACAGCATCATGCTGCTGGGTGTCGGCGAGAGCAGCGATGCCTATCACATGTCCTCACCGCATCCGGAAGGTGCCGGTGCGCGTTTGGCGATACAGGCGGCGCTGCAATCTGCCGGGCTGACAGCCGACGATATTGATTACATTAATTTGCACGGCACCGGCACCAAAGCAAACGATGCCGCCGAAGATCAGGCGGTGTTTAACACCTTCGGTGGCGACACGCCATGCAGCTCTACCAAAGGTGCGACCGGACACCTGCTCGGTGCGGCGGGAGTCGTCGAGGCGATCATCTCCGTACTGTGCATACAACATAGCTTCATGCCCGGCGGCCTTAACACCGCACATATTGATCCGACATTGAAGAGCGCATACCTACTCAAGAATAAACAGCAAACTTTAAATTTTGTGCTTTCCAATTCGCTCGGGTTTGGCGGCAGCAATTGCAGCCTGATATTTGGCCGGATGTTGAAGCCGGCTGAATGATGAAAGTTTTCGTTGAAGGCGTGGGCATAGTCGGGCCGGGGCTGAATGGCTGGCCGGCCAGTCGGGCGATATTGTCTGGTAGCGCTCCTTACGTGCAAGCCGCACTGGTTATTCCACCCAGCGATTTGCTGCCATCTGCCGAGCGTCGGCGCACTGGTGTGCCGGTCAAACTCGCCATTGCGATTGGATGTGAAGCCATTGCCCAATCTAAACGTAATCCGTCCGAGGTGCCCTCAGTGTTCGCTTCATCCGCCGGTGACGGCGATAACATGCATTGCATTTTCGAGATGCTCTCCCAAAATGGCCGCGAGGTATCACCAACGCGCTTTCATAACTCGGTACACAATGCGCC
>JANYHX010000108.1 GCA_025362155.1 Gallionella sp.
GGCCGGGGAAACCATGCAAGAGATCGTCAGCGCAGTCAAACGCGTCACCGACATCATGTCCGAAATTGCTGCTGCATCCAATGAACAAAGCGCCGGTATCGAACAAGTGAACCAGGCCATCATCCAGATGGATGAAGTGACGCAGCAAAATGCCGCCTTGGTAGAACAAGCCGCTGCGGCTGCGGAAGCGATGCAGGAACAGGCAGCTACCTTGATGGAGGCGGTGAGTATATTCAAGCTGGAGGCCGGCACTATGACGTCACGGGCAGCGGTGACCAAAACCTCCATCGCACCTCGCGTGCCCACTCCTGAGGTGACAAAGCCGCTCAGGAAGCCGCGACAGTTAGCCCAAGCTGCAGAGCACAAGGATGGTGATTGGAAAGAGTTTTAACCCCGCATCTTTATTGCGCAGAGTAATGTGGGTCTGGTAGAGTTTTACCTGCATTTTAAATTGTGCACAATCAACCCAAAATAATCAACTCAACTCAGGAGAAGCAAGATGCTCAAGAAACAATTTGCCGCTTTATTGACAGCAGTCTTTTTTGCCGTACCCGTATTTGCAGAAGAGCACGGCGGGGATGTTGCTGTGGCACAAGCGTATATTAAGGAAATTCAGGCCGAAGACAAAGCCTATGTTGCGGCGCACGATGCGGCATTTTTCCAGGGGCTGGCCAAGGGACAACATCCCCGCGCAACTGTGGTCACTTGTTCGGACTCGCGCGTGCAGACCAACATGCTGGACAAAACTCCGGAGGGCGATTTGTTCATGGTGCGCAACATTGGTAATCAACTGGCTTCAAACAAGGGTTCCGTGCAATATGGCGTGAATCACCTGGGCTCCTCGCTGCTGTTGTTCATCGGCCATTCTGCCTGTGGGGCGATAAAGGCCGCCGGTGGCGACTATTCCAAGCTGGAAGAGCCGATCAAAAAGGAGTTGGATACCATTAATATTCCCAAAGGCGCTGCGATCATCGACAATGTAAAAACCAACGTGAATAACCAGGTCGCCGCCGCCTTGAAGGAATTTGCCGACAAGGTGAAGAAAGGCGAGTTGTTGGTGGTAGGCGCGGTGTATGACTTTGCCGATGACATGAAACAAGGTGCCGGTAATCTTAATATCATCAATATGAATGGGGAAACTGATCCGGCCAAGTTCCGCAATATGCCTGCTCCGCCAGCCATTGCGGAACAGGAGCGCCATTAATATGGACAAAAAGTATTATAAAAAAACCGGCGCAAGCCGGTTTTTTATTGATTATTAATTCCAGGGGCTGGAAACAGAAATATCGAGCCAAATATGCTAATCAACCTGCCCAGATATCCGTGCCCGCTCTTGTCCACTTTGTTTTTAAGAAAGTTTCAATATCCCGGAGTGGTGAAAAAACCGTCTTGATATTCAACTTGGTTATGAATGCGAAGTGGTGTTGTTCGGAAAAATTAATTGGGTCGGCCACAGCCAAATATAGATTTTTGTCGTACACACCTACTGGAATAACCTTTTTTTCAAGCGCATTCATTTTTGGGATGCACTCCAGAATGTCGTAGGGTATATGGATAAAGAGCAGTTCTACCATAGGTACGCCAGACTGAATGCACAATGCCCTGGTTAATATTTCCGCGTCGATTATTTCCATGTGGACAAGCAATTGACCAATCGGTTTGCCATTGATCTTTTTTGTTTGGTGATGTTGTTCGACAGCCAGAAGAGTCTTGTCGTCAATTACTCCCAGGGAATTCAGTATTTCGCCAATTTTTTTGCCTTGGAGCGAGTAGACACGATTTCCGTTGCGTATCAGGTCGGCGGCGCTGGATAATTCTTTCTGGGTACGAATCACAGGCCAGGAAATTTGCTTCACCTCAGCCAGAGGAGGAGGGACTTGATGCGCGGGATTTCTTTCGTCGGAATAACTCACAGTATCTCCTTTAGAACCTGCAAATACGACAGTTTTGAATCAATCGGCGTTTAAAGCCATCGCAATTAAAAATTATACTATTCAGACTCAACCCAACCTTGCTGCGCAATCTATTAATTGGACCATGCTTAAAAGAGTCTCAAAGCCATTTGTTCCAGCGCGCCAATCGGCACGATCAGGATAAGCTGGCAGATGATAAGCAAGAGTAATGAAGATAAATCCACGTTGCCCAACATCGGCACAACTTTACGTAGTGGATGCAAAAATCGTTGCGTGACTGCTGCCAGCAAAGGGGCAGCTGGCGTGTAGGGGTTTACCCACGACAAAATCGCTTGAGCAAACACGGCTGCCATCAATAAATACAGGCTAACCTTGAGCAGTTTGATTATCCCCAGAAATAAAAGCCCCGGCAACAACAATCCATGCGTCGGGTTACTCAGTGCCCACCACAGTCCGGTCAGATAGAGCATTTCCACCAGCAGGGCCAGGAGCAGTGTCGCGAGATCCAGTCCTCGCACGGAGGGGATGAGACGCCGCGCAGGCAATACCAGAAAATTGGTGAGCACCATGACGAATTCACCGACAGGATTGCGTAGCGGGGCACGCAGCCATTGCAAGTGAAAGCGCAGCAGCAATATCGCCGCAAACGGTTGCAGTAGAACGTCGAGCAAGAACAGCAGGGCTTCGTTGAACATTATTGATTTCCTCCCGATTCGCCGCCCAGTTCATCACCAAGTTCATCGCCCATTTCGCGGGAACGCGCTGCGGCAGCGTGGGCAGCTGTGATGATGTGCTGTTTCACGTGGTTGGCTTCCATACTCAGCAGGGCGCGTTCAGTGGTGCCGTTCTTGGAAGTGACGCGCGCGCGCAGTGTGGCGGGATTTTCTGTGCTTTCATGTGCCAGCTTGGCAGCCCCAAGGGCAGTTTCCAGAGCAAGTGTGCGTGCCGTTTTCTCCGGGAGACCAAGTTCTTTCCCCGCCTGTTCGAGCGCCTCGATGAAATAGAAAAAGTACGCCGGGCCGCTACCGGAAACCGCAGTTACCGCGTCCATGTCTCCTTCGCTGCGAACCCAGACAAACGAGCCAACGGCTCCCATGATGGTCTCAATTTGCTTGAGCTGCTGTGGCGGTAACATTTCTTTGATCGGAAAGCTGTAAAGCCCTGCAATGCCTGCTCTGACCAATGCTGGCGTGTTAGGCATTGCACGTACAAGAACAAAACCTTTGTTCTGATTCCCCAGCCACTTTGCCAAGTTTTTAATCCGGATGCCTGCCGCAATCGTAAGCACTATCGTCCCGGCTGATAGCATCTGTCCAAGCTGCACTGCAACGGCTTCCATGTGTTGCGGCTTAACTGCCAACACCACAACATCACTCTTTGCTATAGTCAGTTGGTCTTGCTCTGCAAACACGACAATGTTGTCGTAGGTTGATTTTAGCCGCTCACGATTTGCCGCATCAATTTCTACCACACTGATTTGCGCGGCAGAAAATCCTTTCCCCAGCAATCCGCCAATCAAGGCAGTAGCCATGTTGCCGCCGCCGATGAAGCAAATATTCATATTGTTTTTCCTTTAATCCCGCTCGCCAAAAATTGCGGTACCGATACGCACTATGGTCGCACCTTCTGCTATCGCTGCGGCAAAATCATGCGACATGCCCATCGATAAAGTATCCAGTTGCAAGCCTTGCTGATTCAATTGATCGCGTAACTTCCGTAACTGCGCAAAAGGCAGACGTTGCGCAACGACATCCTCAGTCTGTAGAGGAACTGCCATCAATCCGCGCAATTTCAGATTGGGCAGCTTGGAGATAGCCTGTGCCAGCGCGACCACTTCCTCCAAGGCTACACCACTTTTGCTGGACTCCTGGCTGATGTTGACCTGCAGGCACAGCTGTAATGAAGGCAAATGAGTAGGGCGCTGTTCGGATAAGCGCTCGGCAATTTTTAACCTGTCCACACTGTGTACCCAGCTAAAATTTTCTGCGATGGCGCGGGTTTTGTTGCTTTGAATCGGCCCAATGTAGTGCCATTCAATGGCTAAATCCTTTAAAGCGGCGATCTTGTCCAACGCTTCTTGTACATAGCTTTCCGCAAAGCACTGCTGTCCGGCGCGATAAGCCTCGCGTAATGCCTCCGGCGCAAAAGTTTTGCTGACCGCCAGCAACTTGACTTCGCTTGAGTCGTGCCCCGCTTTGACAGCAGCCGCGGTTATTGCGTTGCGCACAGCTTGCAAGTTGGAAGCGATTGTTGTCATAATCCTGTCCATTAAATATTCCACAATTCTTAAGGGCACCTCTAAAAAATCAAACTCCGTCGCGATACTGCGTTGCTCAAAAAATTTTAACGCTTACATATCAAATATATGTGGCGCGCTAAAATTTTTCTCGCGCCTTGTCTCGCTTAGGATTTTGAATTTTTAGAGGCCCCCTTAATGTGGGCGTTGCACCAGCCACCTCATCAAACCGGGACGATTATAATGGATATCACCGAGCTGCTTGCTTTTAGCGTCAAAAACAAAGCGTCCGATTTGCATCTTTCCGCTGGCCTGCCGCCGATGATCCGCGTGCATGGCGACATACGGCGCATCAACCTGCCGGCACTGGAGCACAAGGAAGTGCACGCGCTGGTATATGACATCATGAACGACGGGCAGCGCAAGGCCTATGAGGAGAACAAGGAAATCGATTTTTCCTTTGAGGTTCCAGGACTCGCGCGTTTTCGCGTCAATGCCTTTGTGCATAATCGCGGCGCGGGTGCAGTTATGCGTACCATTCCTTCCAAGATACTGTCGTTGGAAGATTTGAAGGCTCCCAAAATTTTCGAGTCCATTTCAGATTATCCGCGCGGCATGGTGCTGGTCACCGGACCCACCGGCTCGGGCAAATCCACCACGCTGGCCGCAATGGTCAATCACCGCAACGAAAATGAAATGGGCCATATTCTCACCGTGGAAGACCCCATTGAATTTGTGCATGAAAGCAAGAAGTGTTTGATTAACCAACGCGAAGTTGGTCCTCACACGCTGTCTTTCCAGAACGCGTTGCGCAGCGCGCTACGTGAAGATCCGGACGTGATACTAGTGGGCGAAATGCGTGATCTGGAAACCATACGCCTAGCCATGTCTGCGGCGGAAACTGGCCACTTGGTATTTGGCACGCTGCATACCAGCTCGGCGGCAAAAACCATAGACCGCATCATTGATGTGTTCCCCGCTGACGAAAAGGAAATGGTGCGCGCGATGTTGTCGGAATCGCTGCGCGCGGTCATTTCGCAAGCCTTGCTCAAAACCAAGGACGGGACCGGGCGGATAGCGGCGCATGAAATCATGATTTGCACCCCGGCAATCCGCAATCTGATCCGTGAAGCCAAAGTGCCGCAAATGTATTCAGCGATACAAACCGGTCAAGCGATAGGTATGCAGACACTGGATCAATGCCTAACCACACTCATTAAAGAAAATAAAATTACCGCTGCGGAAGCTCGTACCAAAGCGGCAAATAAAGATTCGTTCCCCGGTTAATCGCAGCATTACATCAGGAATTTTTCATGGAAAGAGATCAAGCTACCCAACTCATACACAACTTGCTGCGTGGCATGATCAGCAAAAATGCTTCCGATTTGTTTATCACCACAGGTTTCCCGCCGGCCTTTAAGGTAGACGGAAAAATGACGCCGGTTTCCAACCAGGTTCTCACCACCCAGCACACGCAGGAACTGGCACGCAGCATTATGAATGACCGCCAGGCGGCAGAGTTTGAAACCACCCACGAATGTAATTTTGCGATCAGCCCGCATGGTATCGGGCGGTTCCGCGTTAATGTGTTTTTGCAGCAGCAACGCGTCGGCATGGTATTGCGTACCATTACTACCAAAATTCCTGATCTCGATCAGCTGGGCATGCCGCCGGTGCTCAAAGACATTGTGATGACCAAGCGTGGGCTGGTGATCGTCGTTGGCGGAACGGGTTCGGGCAAATCGACTACCTTGGCGGGGATGCTCGGCCATCGCAACAAAAACAGCTATGGGCACATCATTACTATCGAAGACCCAGTGGAATATGTGCATGAGCACATCAATTGCCTCATCACGCACCGCGAGGTTGGCGTTGATACCGAGTCGTGGCACAACGCGCTGAAAAACACCCTGCGTCAGGCACCCGATGTCATTTTGATCGGTGAAATTCGTGATCGTGAAACCATGGAATACGCGGTGGCTTTTGCGGAAACAGGGCATTTGTGTTTGGCCACACTGCACGCCAATAGCGCTAACCAGGCACTGGATCGCATTATCAACTTTTTTCCGGAAGAGCGACGCCAGCAGTTGCTGATGGATCTGTCACTGAATATCAAGGCGCTTATTTCGCAACGATTGATACCGAAAAAAGATGGGACGGGGCGGGCTGCCGCGATTGAAATCATGCTCAATTCTCCGTTGATCTCCGACCTGATTTTCAAGGGCGAAGTGAATATGATCAAGGGGGTGATGGCGCAATCGCGTGAATTGGGCATGGAGACCTTTGATGGTGCCCTGTTCGCTCTTTATGAGTCCGGCATGATTGTTTATGAGGAAGCTTTGAAGAATGCAGACTCGGTCAATGATTTGCGTCTACGCATCAAGCTTGAGAGCAAGCTGTCAACGGATCGGGACCTGATGAGTGGTACCGAAAATATGCGGATGACCTAAGGGAGCCTCTAAAAACCCACATTTCATCCCACATGCTGCGTTGCGTAAAAAATTTCTTGCTTACATATAACTCATATGCGGCGCGGCGAAATTTTTTTCGCGCCTTGCCTCTGGGCGAACTGTGAATTTTTAGAGACTCCCTGTTTTGGGCCGATTGCTGCCAGAAACAATTTTATATTCCAGCAGACGGCATTCAATGGCGCCATTGAATAACGGAGTGCGTTTCGACGGGGACAAACGCATCAATTTCAAAATTGCCTTATCGGCAGTGAATAAATAAGCCGTCCAGCCGCCGAATTTCTTTTTCAGCGCGTCGCCCAACTTCGGATAAAGCTCGGCCAATTCATCCAGTTCCCCCATACGTTCGCCATAGGGTAAATTCGCCACCAGCATGCCGTGCTCTGCGGGAGCCGAAATTTCCAGCACATTGGCTTGTTTGAGTTGCACGCATTCGGCCAGCCCCGCCTGTTCCAGATTGAGCGACGCAGCTTTCAGCGCGTCGCCATATAAATCACTACCATAAAGTTCCAGTGGCTTGACTGGCAGTTGTGCGGCAATCGCCTGTTGGCGCATCTTGTCCCACATCGCCGCATCGAAATTTTTCAACTTCTCGAACGCAAAACTGCGCGCGATGCCCGGCTGGATGTTCAGCGATATTTGCGCCGCCTCAATCAGAAATGTACCGCTGCCGCACATCGGGTCTAGCAATGGTGTGCCGGGCTGCCAGTTCATCAAGCGCAAAATGCCCGCAGCCAGATTTTCGCGGATCGGCGCGATGTTGGTATGCTGGCGCACGCCGCGCTTGAACAGTGCGTCACCAGAAGTATCCAGATACAGCATCAGTTTGTTGTCTTCGATAAACACATGGATGCGCACATCCGGATCCACAGTGTCCACACTCGGACGCTCATTGCAATGTGTGCGGAAGCAGTCGCACACCGCGTCCTTGACCAAAAGGGTAATGAACTCCAGGCTTTTAAGCGGACAGCGAATCGCGGTGGTGTTCACGCGTATCGTGTGGGTGACATCGAACCAGCGTTGCCATTGCAATTCGAACGCGGCTTGATAAATATCCTTTTCGCTGTGGTATTGCGTTTCTTTGACGCGCCACAGGATACGACTGGCAATGCGGCTTTCCAGATTGGCGCGATAGCACAACGCCCAGTCACCGGAAAAATTTACTCCGCCCTCGGTACTGCGTGCGTTCTGTGCGCCCAGGGTGGTAAGGTCGGCAAGTAATAAAGCTTCCAGGCCGCGCGGGCAAGGGGAGAAAAAATCGGGCATAAAATTAAAGGGGGATTTTAAAAGGGTTTTACGGTGACCAGAATAACCACAGCCATCAGAACAAGCACCGGGATTTCATTGAACCAGCGATAAAAAATATGGCTGCGAGTGTTCTGATCGGCCGCGAATTGTTTGACCAGCACACCGCAATAATAGTGATAAACGATTAACACCAACACCAGCAAAAGTTTGGCGTACAGCCAGTTGCCGCTAATACCATAACCTAACCACAACCACAGGCCGAAGCCTAAGGCCAGCCAGGCTATCGGCGTGACGAAGCGATACAGCTTGAACTCCATTAACTTCAGCCGCGCAATTTCCGCAGGCTGGGTTGCCATCGCGTGATTGACGAAAATCCGCGGCAGATAAAACAGTCCCGCGAACCAGCTGACAACGAAAATGATATGAAAGGCTTTAACCCAAAGCATTGTAATTTCCTACTGAGATAATCTCCGCCGGAAAAGTACCAGCGACACATAAAATCCGAATACGGTATAGCCCAGCAATAACCCAATATGCAGCCACATATCGGGCGGCAATATACCATTCATTAACGGTCTGGCGAGGTCTACCGCGTGCGATAGCGGCAATACCGATGATATCGCCTGCAGCAACCAGGGCAATTGCGTGACCGGGAAAAATACGCCAGATAAAAACATCATCGGCGTAATCACCAGCGTGAAGTAATACATGAAAAAACTGTAGCTGGGTGCCAGCGCAGTCATGATCAGACCGAGCGCCGCAAAGCACAACCCCACCAGCAGCGATAAGGGAATTAACCACAGTGACTGTAATGAATGTGACAGTCCCATCGCCCAGATCACGATCAGCACCGCCAGACCGGACAGCAAGCTCTTGCTCGCTGCCCACAGGATTTCCGAGAGCACAATGTCATCCAGCGTGACCGGCGTATTGAGTATGGCCTCCCAGGTTCGCTGTTCGTGCATGCGCGCAAAGCAGGAGTACAGCGCTTCGAAGGTGGCGCTGTTCATGGTGCTGTAGCACACGGTGCCGGCGGCGAGGAACACCAGATAGGAAGTGCCGCCCATCTGAGGCAACAGGCTGCCCAGACCCAATCCCAGCCCCAGCATGTAGATCAGCGGGTCGGCCAGATGTCCGAGGATGGAGGTCGCCGCCATTTTTTTCCACACCAAATAGTGGCGCTGCCAGATTGGAATAAACCTGAGGCTCAGTTGGGGCAGGGCAAAAAAATGCTTCTTCATTCGCGCATCTCCCGCCCTGTTAATTTCAAAAACACATCTTCCAGATTCGCCGGGCGATGCAAATAGCGCAGCGCACCATATCCGTTCA
>JANYHX010000091.1 GCA_025362155.1 Gallionella sp.
TTGAAATACAGGCGCATCTCCTGAATGATACGGTTGACCGTGGCGCGCGAGCATTCGAGCTCATCTTGTAATGTCTGGCAGGATACAGGATGGCGGCGTGAAGAAACTGCCTGATGCAGCTTATAGATACGTTGTAAGCGATCCATGATTTACCGGTCTTCCATGGCTGATTTCGTTGTCCCCCAAGCGGGAAGCCGGTGCTTGTCCAGACGGCTTTGTCTCGCTATCCTCTTGTTGCTCCGAACGGCAAGGATACGGCCTCTTGGCTGTACAGACAATGTTTGCATAATGGGCATTGCCGGTTTATGTGTCAGGCTGGGCGATTTAGCGATACTCGTCAATGTTAAACTCCCAACATGAAAAACATCCACCTGGTGATCCCCGATTTATTTTTACCCGGTGATATCGCCGCAGAGGTTTGCGCCGGATTAAATTTGGCTGCGCTGGAAAAATTGCTGGGTCGAGGTGTTGCGACAGCACCCGCAAGGAGTACGCCGGTGGGTTCCCCGCCGCTGTGCGGCGACCCTGCCGCAGGCTCAGACCCTTCGACAAGCTCAGGGCGAACGGATGTTTCAGGGTTGACGCTGGAAAATCTGCTGTGCGAAATATTTGGTGTGCCATGCACTCAAACTGATGCCCCGATCGCCCCGATTTCGGCTGCGTATGACAAGCTGGATAAAGGATGCTGGTTGCGCGCAGATCCGGTGCATTTGCGTTTGCAGCGCGATCAAATGTTGTTGCTGCCCTGTACAGAAATCAGCCCGGATGAGGCCGCGCAAATGTGCGCCAGCTTGAATGAACATTTCGCGGAGCAGGGGATGGAATTTTTAGCGCCGCATCCGCAGCGCTGGTATCTGCAGCTGGACAGGTTGCCGCGCATTCATACTCAGCCACTGTCACAAGTCATAGGCGGCGATGTGCGTGGCGCATTGCCACGCGGTGAAGAGGCGGCGCGCTGGCATCAGGTGTTCAACGAAATTCAAATGCTGCTGTTTTCACATCCGCTCAATGCATCCCGTGAAGCTCGCGGTGTATTGACGATCAATAGTCTGTGGTTGTGGGGTGGGGGCTGTGACATGAACGGAACGCTGCAAAAAAACTATGACAGTGTGAGTTCAGACGAGGTATTGCCCGAGATGTTTGCAGCGGCGGCAGGTATCCCTTTTGCGGCGTGGCTGAAGAATTGGCACGAGGCCGCAAACAATCACCGCCAACTGTTGGTCTGGACGGGTTTACGGGCTGCATTGCACAGTGGCGATCTGGACGCTTGGCGCAGTGCTTTGCAAGATTTTGAAAATAATTATGCAGAGCCGTTATGGCAAGCGTTGCGTTCCGGAAAAATTGCCCGCTTGCAGTTGGATATTTTGGGCAGGAATAATATGCGGCGTGTGCAGTTAACGCGTGGCGATACTTGGGCAGTCTGGCGGCGCGCCAAGCCCTTGGCCGAATATTCAAAGGTGTAGAATGCCGCATCCAAACTTGGGGGGTAGCCGTGTCTTTTTGGGATAATGTAACTCAGTATTTCTGGCGTGATGAATCCCTGTTGGTTCTGGGGATGGCGCTGGCGCTGGCTTTCCTGCTGCTGCGTTTTTATAAGGAAGGGCACCGTAGCAGTATCAACACCATCGTATTTTTTGCCGCCTGCCTGGTCGGACAATTTATCAGCAGCCTGATGCATGCCATGAAATTTGATATGGCAGCTGCCGTGCTGCATGAGGCTTTTGTGATCGGTGGCGGGATCGCGCTGATCCGTTTGTGGGGCATGCTGGTATTCCGCATTGTTTTGCCCGTGGCGCGCCTGGCCCCGCCGCGCATTGCTGAAGACATTTTTGTCATCATCGCGTACATTGCCTGGGGCATGGTGCGGCTGCGCTATGCCGGTCTCGACATAGGCAGCATAGTGGCGACTTCGGCGATGATCACTGCGGTGGTGGCATTCGCCATGCAGGATACCTTGGGCAATATTCTGGGCGGACTGGCGTTACAGATGGATAACTCGATTCAGGTGGGCGACTGGATCAAGGTGGATGATCTGGTCGGGCGCGTTGTGGATATCCGTTGGCGCTCCACGCTGGTTGAGACGCGCAATTGGGAAACGGTGGTATTCCCGAATAGCCAGCTGATGAAAAATAAATTCCTGGTATTGGGTCGGCGCAGCGATCACCCAGTGCAATTGCGCCGCTGGATATGGTTTGGGGTGAGCCTGGGTGTTACGCCGACCAAGGTAATGAGGGCGGTGGAAGATGCCATACGGCACGCCGAGATCAGTAACGTCGCCAAGAACCCCGCGCCCAGCTGTGTGTTGATGGAAATCGACAAAGGCTATGCGCGTTACGCGCTGCGTTATTGGCTTGCCGATCTGGCCACGGATGACGCGACCGATGGGGCGGTACGCTGGCATGTCTACACCGCCTTGGAACGTGCCGGTATCAAGCTCGCCAT
>JANYHX010000172.1 GCA_025362155.1 Gallionella sp.
ATAATCCAAGGAACTACTCCCGTCGCGGGCACCGTGACCTATCTCGGTAATACGGCAATTTTCAATCCAAGCATTGATCTTACTGGCGGCCTTGTTTATACAGCCACCATTACCACCGGCGCCAAGGATCTGGCAGGCAATGCATTGGCTGCATCAAAAATATGGACCTTTACTACCAATACGACTGTAGATAATATTCCACCTACGGTTAGTTCTACTCTCCCAGCGAATGGAGCGATGGGAGTACCACTAAATACATCCATCACTGCAAACTTTGACGAGACAATCGATCCTTCAACGATCAATTTCTCAACTTTTACCTTACATAAGCAAGGCTCCACTACCGATATTCTCGGGGCAATAACTGGTACCAGTGCAACCTTCAAGCCGACCTATAATCTGGATCCAAATGCTGTTTATACAGCTACCCTCTCAACCGGGGTAAAAGACTTGGCAGGTAATGCACTGGCTGCCCCTTATACATGGAGCTTTAATACTGGCAGCGTGGTCGCGGCGGGACCGGCACCAGTAAATTTGGGCGGTGCGGGGAATTATGTAATTCTGGCGAAAACACAGATATCAACCACCGGAGCCACCGCAGTGACTGGATATCTTGGAATCAGCCCAGCCGCCGCAACTCTCATACAGGGCTTTGGATTAATACTGGATACCACGGGTTGCTTTTCAAAATCCAGTCTAGTGACCGGAAATATATACGCAGCCGACTACAGCACGGGCGGGTGTACAACGCCTGCCATCCTGACCACGGCGGTAAATAATATGCTCACTGCATACACCGATGCCGCAGGACGCGCGCCTGATTACACCGAACTGGGTGCCGGAAATATAAGCGGGATGACCATTGTCCCGGGTACCTACAAATGGGGTACCGGTGTTTTAATCAACACGGGTGTCACGCTAAATGGTGGTCCTAACGATGTGTGGATCTTCGAGATAGCGCAAGATCTCACTGTGGCCAATGGCGCGCAGGTAACCTTGGCTGGCGGAGCACTCCCCAAGAACATCTTCTGGCAGGTCGCCGGCGGCACTGGCGTGGCCATTGGGACGAGCGCACACATGGAAGGGGTGATACTGGCTGCAAAAGCGATCACGCTGAATACTGGCGCCTCGGCAAACAGCAGGCTGTTGGCACAGTCCGCAGTCACTTTAAATGCTAATGCGCTTACAAAACCGGCTCCATAAGGCACGTAGTATTAAATGTGAAACCGTGCCCCGTCCTAAACCAGGTTGACAGTTAAACATCATTTTTACATCACGTTCAGGTAGGTATTTAACGACGCCTGGTGCACCGCATCAGGCGTTTTTGTATATGGAGGCTCTTGCAAAACTCCCCACGTGAGCTGAATTAACCGCAAAATTGGGAGGGAAAAGGGGTAGAGAAGGGCGGCCATTGCTGGCAAGATGGAGGTTCTGAATACTTCATTGACGCCCGATATGAATACTACGCAACGCAGTGGAATAATGCAACGCTGGTTTGTGATTCAACATGAATTGATGCCCGAATTGCGAAGTAAAGTTGGGGTGCTGACGCCGAAGCTGGAGCAAGTGATTCACATTCTTGAATGGGTGCGTATAGAAGAGTTTGTCGTTTCGACATGGAGCGGATGCGGACGCCCCGAGCATGATCGCGGAATGCTGGCCAATGCCTTTGTCGCGAAAGCGGTGTTGGGATTGCCTAGCACGGCAGGGCTGATTGAACGCCTTGCTGTAGATCGCGCCTTGAGGCGCATATGCGGATTCTCGATGTGGAAAAAGCTGCCGGGCGAATCGACTTTCGCGCGCGCCTTTGCCGAATTTGCCGAGGCGGGTCTGGCGGAACGCACCCATGCGGCGCTGGTGCGGGAGACGCTGGGAGATAGGCTGGTAGGCCATATCAGCCGGGATGGCACAGCGATAGAGGCTCGTGAGAACCCGGCGAAGAAGCCTGTCCTGAGCGAAGTCGAAGGGATGGAGGCGCCAGAAGCACGGCCTGCCGAGAAGAAGAAACGCGGTCGTCCCGGGAAAGGCGAAATTCGCGAAGTGAAGCCGGGAAAGCTTGAACAGCAACAGGGCAAGCCCTTGGCGCAGCTTTTGCGGGAATTGCCGCGAGACTGCGACCGGGGCAGCAAGAGCAACGCACAAGGCTACAAGAACAGCTGGAACGGCTACAAGCTGCATCTGGACACGGCGGATTGCGGCATACCGGTGAGCGCGCTGCTTTCCAGCGCCTTGATGCACGACAGCCTGGCGGCGATACCAGGGAACACAGCCGCAGCTTGGGGCATGTGCCGCTGATCGACCATAACCCGCGCCGTGGTGAGAAAATCGAATTCGCGCCCTGCGAGGCGCAGCGATACAAGGAGCGTACCGGTGCGGAACGGGCGAATGGGCGAATGGGCGGCTGAAGGATGATTTCGGTGGTAGGCATATTCGGGTCAAGGGAAATGCGAAAGTGATGTCGCACCTGATGTTTGGGGTGCTGGCGCTGACGGCAGATCAACTTCTCAGATTGCTGACGTAAGCCCGACAGCGGGGAGCAAAAAAGTCCCAAACCGGTTTGACCGGTGAAGGTGCTCGCCCTCAAGAATGGGGGAATGCGGTAAATCTGAAAGATTGCTGCAAACAGGGGAAGCGTAACCACTTCGATGCCGAAATTCGAGCATCAAATGTCATTGCGCTCCGTTTCAAAAATAGTTTTGCAAGAAGCTC
>JANYHX010000095.1 GCA_025362155.1 Gallionella sp.
ACGCGGACGATCAACACCTCCTCATAATAGGAGCGGTTGAAAATGCCGATTCGTCCGCGTTCCGGCAGACACTGCGTGGTGCGCCACAAAAAATCATGATCCAGTTCTTCGGCGCTGGGATGTTTGAAACTGAATACCTGGCAACCTTGCGGATTAACGCCTGACATCACATGCTTGATAGCGCCATCTTTCCCGGCGGCGTCCATCGCCTGAAAAATAAGTAGCACTGCATAACGGTTAGATGCGTAGTGTAGTTGTTGTTGCGCGCTCAGCTCCTCGCGCTGTTTGTCGAGCAGCTCCTTATATATTTCCTTCGAGTGGTATACCGGCTTCACCTGCGTCGGCCACTTTTCAAGTTTGACTTTTTTACCCTCGCTTACAAGGAAGTCTTTGATATTTATTTTCATCTTGATCCTTTCGTTACTGATGTATTGCAGAGAATACGCCTTGATTACAACGGGCGCTTCAACATGAAAACCAGCCCATACCTTCGCCACCCGCCAAGATTCGGTTAGAATACGCCCCTTAAAAATTTCAAACCGTTCGAGGAGTCTCATTCATGTACCAGATCGCCCCTAGCATTCTTTCCGCCAATTTCGCCAGACTGGGCGAGGAAGTGGACAACGTCCTCGCCGCCGGCGCTGACATCGTGCACTTCGACGTGATGGATAACCATTACGTGCCTAACCTGACCATAGGCCCGCTGGTCTGCGAAGCGTTGCGCAAACATGGCGTGACTGCGGCGATAGACGTGCATCTGATGGTTAAACCGGTGGATCGTATCATTCCTGACTTTGCCAAGGCGGGCGCGACTTACATTACCTTTCATCCGGAAGCCTCCGAGCATATCGACCGCACCCTCGGCCTGATCAAGGAAAGCGGTTGCAAAGCCGGGCTAGTGTTCAATCCGGCCACGCCGCTGGAGATTCTGGAATACACATTGCCCAAGCTGGACATGGTGTTGCTGATGTCGGTCAACCCCGGCTTCGGCGGGCAGAAATTCATTCCGCACGTGCTGGACAAAGCGCGCAAGGTACGCAAGATGATCGCTGCTGGCGGTTATAACTGCCGCCTGGAAATCGACGGTGGCGTAGGCCCCGCCAATATTCGTGAAGTGGCTGAAGCGGGCGTGGATACTTTCGTCGCCGGTTCTGCCATATTCAGCAAGCGCAACGAAAAAGATCAGAATCGTTATGACACTGTCATTGCCGAAATGCGTGCCGAGTTGGCGAAAGTTCAAGCTAAATGAAAAGTAAACCAATGATGCAAGCGGTCCATTTTCCATTGGACATTTCGGCTATCGTCATCGATCTGGACGGCACGCTGATGCACACCGCGCCGGAGCTTTCCGAAGCGGCCAACCGCATGTTGCGCGAGATGGGTTACGCGCCGGTAGCGCAGGAATTGTTGGCCAGCTATATAGGCAACGGCATCAGCTGGCTGGTGAAGCGTGCGCTGACTGGCGATATGCACGCCACACCAGATGCCGCGCTTTACGAGCATGCCTTGCCGATTTTTGAGAAGCACTACACTGAATTATTGTTGCACAGCAAAACATTCGACGGCGTAATCGAAGGGCTGGATGCGATGCAAGCGGCGGGTTTTCGCTTGGGTTGCATCACCAACAAATTGGCGCGCTACACCGAGCCCTTGTTGAAAGGTGTCGGTCTGGAAAAGTATTTCGAGATTGTGCTCTCCGGCGACACCTTGCCGGAGAAGAAGCCGCATCCGATGCCGCTATTGCATGCCGCCAAATTTTTTGGCGTGCCGATTGAAAAATTATTGCTGATCGGTGATTCCCTCAACGATACCGTTGCCGCGCGCGCCGCAGGCTGCCCGGTGTTCTGCGTGCCTTACGGCTACAATCATGGCGAACCGGTTGACAGCTTGTTTCTGGACGCAGTCATCGCCAATCTGCCCGCCGCTTTGCCTCTTATCAAACGCGCTTAAGAATAATGTATCAGCAAGCTCTGAATTTTTCGAAGCAAGTGGGTTGGCGATGGTGAGCACAGCTTCACCAAACACTATTCGTCCACTGCTTGTTTGCGAAATATTTAAGGAGCCTGTTTATGCTGCACCCTCTTACTGAACCAGAATTCAACGCACTTGCCCACCAAGGCTACAACCGCATTCCGCTGGTATGCGAAACTTTTGCCGACCTGGATACGCCGCTGTCACTTTATCTTAAGCTCGCCAACAAACCGTTTTCGTATTTGCTGGAATCGGTCCAGGGCGGCGAACGCTTCGGGCGCTATTCATTCATCGGCTTGCCCGCTGAGACACGCATCACGGTGCGCGGCAATCGGGTCACATTGACCCATGGCGCTAATGAAACCACCCATGAAGTCGAAAATCCGCTGGATTTCATCCGCGAATATCAGACCCGTTTCAGGGTTGCTTCGTTGCCCGATCTGCCGCGCTTCTGTGGCGGGCTGGCAGGTTATTTCGGCTATGACACGATACGCTATATTGAGCCTCGTCTCTCCGCAACAAATAAACCAGACACAATAGGCACACCAGACATCCTGCTGATGCTTACCGAGCAACTGGCGGTAGTGGACAACCTCAGCGGCAAGCTCACCTTCATTGTCTACGCCAACCCGGATCAAGCCGACGCTTACGCCCTCGCCAAACATCGTTTGAACGAACTGACGGCGCGCTTAAGACTATCCGTGGACATCCCCCATGCACCGCCTATGCATGGGGGCGAAGCGCGTTCCGAATTCGGTGAAGCAGCTTTCAAGAGTGCTGTGGTCAAAGCCAAGCAATACATTTTTGACGGTGACATTATGCAGGTGGTGCTGTCCCAGCGCATGGCGCAAGCATTCCCCGCCTCGCCGTTGTCGCTGTACCGTGCGCTGCGCAGCGTCAATCCGTCGCCGTATATGTTCTATTACGACATGGATGATCACCATGTGGTGGGTGCGTCGCCGGAAATTCTGGTGCGGCTGGAAGGCGAAGCAGTCACCGTGCGTCCCATCGCGGGAACCCGTCCGCGCGGCAAGACGCCGCAGCAGGATGCCGAACTCGCAAAAGAACTGCTGGCCGATCCGAAAGAGCTGGCCGAACATTTGATGCTGATCGACCTGGGCCGCAACGACATCGGACGTGTCGCACAAAACGGCACGGTGCAGCTCACCGAAAAAATGATCATTGAGCGTTATTCACATGTGATGCATATTGTCTCCAACGTCGAGGCCACCCTCAAACCCGGCTTCAACGCAATGGACGTGCTCAAGGCCACATTCCCAGCGGGCACCGTGAGCGGCGCCGCAAAAGTGCGCGCGATGGAAATCATCGCCGAACTGGAACCCAGCAAACGCGGCATTTACGCAGGCGCTGTCGGTTATCTCGGCTTCAACGGCGACATGGACCTGGCGATTGCACTGCGCACCGCTGTGGTGAAGGACAATATGCTGTACGCGCAAGCCGGTGCGGGCATCGTCGCCGACTCGGTGCCCGACAGCGAATGGATGGAAACGCTGAACAAGGCACGCGCCGTACTGCGAGCCGCGGAGATGGTGCTGGCGGGGTTGGATAATGGTTCGGAAAATAGTTAGGCTTCTATGTCATCTGGACTCATTACGTGGGCAAATCAGAAGGCAGAAATCGCATTGGCACTAGCTGAAGGCCACTGCGGTGGAACATATGCAGAGTCTGTGCTTGTTCTATCCGCAGCAATGAGCGGCATCGCGTCGCTTCTGTGGCCTGGGGAAAATGTACCTGATCGAAAGCGGTTTGTGGAACTATGGGCTAGCTACGCATCCACTGATGCCAATCTCACCAGCATCCCACTTCTCATTGAGTACCTTGATTCACAAGCGCGGGGAACTGAAGCAACTGTGCTTCGCAATACCAATCCGCAAGCTTTCGGGCCAGGCTATAGGTCGCGTGTAATAACGGGGGCGGATGTCGACCTTCCGGAATCATCGGTGCTACATCTTTGCCCGACCATTTCGCTTTAAAAGGTGCGTTGCTATAGCTATGGAAATGTGTTCTACAAACATGTTCGTTCAGCTTTTGTTCATGAGTACGAGCCGTCCAGCCATGCGAGTGGTTCAGCAATGGCATTCCCGGGTTTCGGAGTCAGTTATGAAAATCGCGTTCAAGCGCCTTACCGACGAATTCACTTTGAACCGAAATGGCTTTCCCAGCTTCTTTGTTCACTTGCCTTAGCTGTTGCGCCTCAAATTCAAGCTATGCCATTACCACAACCAAATCAATGGTGGGTTAACGGCGCCTAACGTTTCTCCACAGAACAACCCGTGTAGAGCGGAAATGCGAAGCGCCTTCTCGCCCTACAAAAATAATTTATGTTACGATTAACCGAAATCAAACTGCCGCTATCTCATGCCGAAGGCGAAATCAAAGCTGCTATCCTGAAGCGCCTGGGTATCGCCGACGATGAGCTGATCGGCCACACCGTTTTCAAACGCGGCGTGGATGCGCGCAAGTCGCACGCCATCCTGTACACCTACACGCTGGATGTGGCGGTGCGCGATGAAGCGGCGATTCTGGCGCGCTTCAAGAATGACTCGCAGGTATCGATTACGCCAGACACCGGTTATCATTTTGTTGCGCAAGCTCCGCAAAATTTATCTTCAAGACCTGTCGTGATCGGCATGGGGCCTGCCGGTTTGTTCGCCGGGCTACTGCTCGCGCAGATGGGCTTCCGCCCGCTGATTTTAGAGCGTGGCAAAGCGGTTCGAGAACGCACCAAAGACACGTTTGGTCTGTGGCGGCAGGGCGTGCTCAATCCGGAGTCCAACGTGCAGTTCGGCGAAGGCGGCGCGGGGACGTTTTCAGACGGCAAGCTGTATAGCCAGATTAAAGACCCGCGCTACCTCGGCAGAAAAGTGTTGGAAGAATTCGTCAAGGCGGGTGCGCCGGAAGAAATTTTATATGTGAGTCATCCGCACATCGGCACGTTCCGTCTGGTGGGCATGGTAGAGAAAATGCGCGAGACCATACAATCTCTGGGCGGCGAGATACGTTTTGAGAGCCGTGTCGATGACATAGTAATCGCTGACGGAAAAATAAGTGGTGTGGTGCTTGCCAGCGACGAGCGCATCACAATATCGCATTTGGTACTGGCAATCGGGCACAGCGCGCGCGACACCTTCGAGATGATCCACAAGCGCGGCATTTATATCGAAGCCAAGCCGTTCTCCATTGGCTTCCGCATTGAGCATCCGCAGTCGCTGATCGATGCTGCCCGCTATGGCAAGAACGCGGGCAACCCGTTGCTGGGCGCGGCAGATTACAAGCTGGTGCATCACGCCAGCAATGGCCGCTCGGTGTATAGTTTCTGCATGTGCCCAGGCGGCACGGTGGTCGCCGCCGCTTCCGAACCGGGGCGCGTGGTGACCAATGGCATGAGCCAGTATTCGCGCAACGAGCGCAACGCTAATGCCGGCATCGTGGTTGGCATTACGCCGGAAGATTATCCCGGCGATGCGTTGGCTGGAGTGGAATTCCAGCGCCGCTGGGAATCGCGCGCCTACGAATTGGGCGGC
>JANYHX010000186.1 GCA_025362155.1 Gallionella sp.
GGATGTCGCCACCTTCCTGTTGAACGAGAAACGCTCCGATATTCACCGCATCGAATCGCGCCTGAAAGTCGGCATCACATTGATCCCTAACCCGCATCTGGAAACGCCCAACTACAGCATCAACCGCCTGCGTCAGGATGATATGAACAGCGATGTGCTGCAGGCCAGCTACAAACTGGTAGAAAAACCAAATGCGGAAACACCGTTGACTGCCACACAAGAGGAACAAAAAGTTGCTCGTGCGCAAGCCGTAGTAAAAGGCGTCACGCCGATGCAACCTGCACCTATGAAGGCTGAAGCCGCCAAACTCTCAATGTTTGGCAAATTTTTCGCCTGGATCAATTCATTGGGTAGTGAAGAGCAGCCCGCAGCCCAGCCTGTGACCAGCAAGCCGCGCCCCTCGGCCCGCCCCGAACGCGGTGAACGTCCTGAAGGCGGTGGTAAACGTCGCGGGCGGGGTGAGCGTCCAGAAAGTGGCGGTAATCGTGATCGCAATGAATCACGTAGCGGGCACAAACCCGCACAAACTGAAGCCAGGCCGCCGGAGCCGCGTGAGCCGCGCCCACCCAAACCAGCCCGTCCACCACGGATAGCGAATGAAGGCGTGCCAGCAGATGCACGCCCTGCGGGTGGTCATGGTGCAGGCAGCGCACCTGTGAATCTGGCAGAGGCCAAGCCAGCATTGGAAAATCCGGTTGCTGCTGTCATAGAAAAAGCTGAGGCCAGCAGTCCGCGCGAAGGGGCGCGTCGCCGTGGACGCCGCGGTGGTCGCAAAGAACGCGAACATCGCGAAAATGCGACGCAAAATGCTGTCTTGGCGACCAATGGAACTCCAGTCTTACAGCAATCCTTCGACCAGATGGACACAGCACCGGTGAGCCTCATGCCAAACAACCCCTCGCTAATCAACCCAGGGCCGGCGGAATATGTCGCCTTTCCCGAAGGCTTTGATAAACCCAGCGAATACATCGCCATGCCTGCCCTGACCGCTAGCCCTGTAGCAAGCTTGGGCGCAATCGCAAAAGGTATGCCCGCTTCCGTGCCAAAAATCTCGGTTAACGGCCAAGACCTGGTTCAACAAGGCCCGGGACAACAGGGCTTGATTCAAATCGAAACCGATCCGGTGAAGTTAAGCACGGCAGGGAGCAGTACCGCCACACCGGAAAAACATACGCCGCGTCGCCGGGAGCGTCAACGCGAAGTGTATGTGGAGAGTGAACCGCTGGTGCAAATCGAGACCGAACATTCTCAAGGATAAGCTGCGACCAATCCGCCGCTTTGCAAAAAGCCGCGCGATGACAGTCGCGCGGCTTTTTGTTTGCGAGAGGTATGATCACGTTACGACGAACAACCCATTAATACCTATGCCGAAAATACTGTTGACGGATGTCCTCTAACAGCCCCTGCGCCGCATCTTCCACCATATCCAGCACCTGTTCGAATCCATCCATTCCACCAAAGTAGGGATCCGGCACCTCACGCTCGCGATGATGGCGTGCATATTTGAGAAACAGCTGCGGTTGCGTAGTGCTGTCTGGCGGCGTGATGTGCTGCAGAATAGCCATGTTGGCTCTATCCATTGCCAAAACATAATCAAAATGGCGGAAATCGCCCGCCTCTACCTGGCGCCCGCGCAACTTACTCATGTCATAGCCGCGCTGCTGTGCCGAACGTTGGGCTCGCGTATCTGGCGCATCGCCGACATGATAATCATGCGTACCCGCTGAATCGATCAAAATATATTCGGACAAACCGGCATTTTCCACGTAATGACGAAACACCGCTTCCGCCGTGGGGGAGCGGCAAATGTTGCCCATGCATACAAACAGGACGCTAATTTTTTTACTCATTTGGGGATATCAAGTAGATAAATAAGTATTTCGTATTCTGCCATAGAGGTACCCAAAAGAGGTATAGGGACTGGCTGTGGCTTTGGAATCACTGGACGGCAAATTTCCTGGTTTATTTTTCATTGACCGTATGAATGTTCGCAGGTACGATTGCGCGCCTTGATATATAGCGGAATGATGACGATGCGTCGCAAATTGGTGGCCGGAAACTGGAAGATGCAGGGGACATTGACGCAGAACGCCGCGTTGCTGGACGCGGTGCGCAGCGGAATGGCGGCGATGAATAGTGTCGATTGCGCGGTGTGCGTGCCGTTTCCTTATCTTGCCCAGGCGCAGCAAAAATTGTCCGGCAGCAATGTGAAATGGGGCGCGCAGGATGTGCATCAACTGGATAAGGGTGCCTACACCGGCGAAGTGTCGGCCTCAATGCTGCATGATTTCGGCTGCAGCTATGTGATCGTCGGGCATTCGGAGCGCCGGGCTATTTATGGCGAAAACAGTCAGTTGGTGGCCGAGAAATTTCTTATGGCACATCTGGCAGGATTAACACCCATTCTTTGTGTTGGCGAATCGTTACAACAGCGTGAAAGCGGCGTAACCGAGAAAGTGGTTGCCGAACAATTGGATGCCCTGATACAGCTGGGTGGCGTGCAGGCATTACGCAGCGCGGTAGTGGCTTATGAGCCGGTATGGGCAATCGGTACCGGAAAAACGGCGACTTCCGCTCAGGCGCAAGCAGTACATGCCTTTATCCGGCAACGGGTTGCCTCTCAGGATAGTCAAATTGCCTCGGGGTTGTGTATACTCTACGGCGGTAGCGTAAAGGCGAATAACGCTGCGGAACTCTTTGCGATGCCGGATATTGATGGCGGCTTGATCGGTGGAGCTTCTCTGGTAGCGGAGGAGTTCTTGGCAATTTGCCGTGCGGGTGTCCCCTCATAAATTTTATGACTAGAATTTTGGATACAACTTTTTCGTGCAGGTTAAATTAAATTTGTTTTGGAGTAGTGTGTGGAAACATTAGTTTGGGTGGTACACGTTATAACAGCGGTGGTGTTAGTGGGTTTGGTGCTGATGCAACATGGCAAGGGTGCCGACATGGGCGCAGCGTTTGGCACGGGTTCGGCAGGCAGTCTGTTTGGTTCCAGCGGTTCCGCAAATTTTCTCAGTCGCAGTACGGCAGTAGCCGCGACATTGTTTTTTATTACCAGCCTGTCGCTGACTTATCTTTATTCCCATCCTGCGCAACAGCAGGGGTTAATGGATAAAGTGAATCCTGCCACCACTCAAACGGTTCCGGTCACGCCTGCCACCAGCCCAGCAGAAACCAGCCCAGTGGACGATTCGAAGGCTAAGGACATCCCGAAATAAATTTGTAATGGCTTTGCGGTTGTGGTGGAATTGGTAGACACGCAAGCTTGAGGTGCTTGTGCTCGCAAGGGCGTGGGAGTTCGAGTCTCCCCATCCGCACCAAATATAATTAAAAAAGACACCACGTGTCAGCAGGGCAAGACAGGTAATAAAAAGAAATATTCTGGGTTAACTCACGAATCATTCGCAGAGGGGAGAGGTCCAAATGCTGGAAAATTATTTCCCGGTGCTATTGTTCATCTGTGTCGGTATCGCAATGGGCATCGCCCCAGTCATACTGGGTAAACTCGTGGCCCCTAATCGGCCCGACAGTAGGAAGCTGTCTGCGTATGAATGCGGCTTTGAGGCTTTTGAGGACGCGCGCATGAAATTCGATGTGCGCTATTATCTGGTCGCCATTCTGTTCATACTCTTCGACCTCGAAATCGCTTTTCTCTTTCCCTGGGCTATCGTGCTCAAGGAACTCGGCACCTTCGGCTTTGTCTCCATGATGATCTTTCTGGC
>JANYHX010000214.1 GCA_025362155.1 Gallionella sp.
TATCGAAATTTACCACCTCATCCTTAAGCAGTTATTGAACGGAACGCACTAACCGCACATAGTTACTATTAATACGGCCGCCGTAGCCAAATCCCCCATCGGCAAAAGAAACGCCACAGGCCAAGCCGAGGCCAACGCTCACACCTGGAGAGGCAGACCAGAAATCATTGGATGGCGTGGTAGGGAAAGCGGTCGAATCAATTGCCGGATTGCTGCTGTTTTTATCGGCAATGCTGGAAAGCTCTTTTATATTTGGCAAGCGCCAGGTTGTGCCAGTACTACTCGTTTGGGCAGCTGCATGTTGCAACGCCTGTTCATGCGTAAAAGTAAGGGCATTCCCCGTACAAGCACCCCCGCTGGCCACCATGCCCTCAGGGCAACGCCGCCAAATCAGACTGGTTTGTATATCTGTAACCTCCTGCCCGTCGGCTGACAGTGTGTAGCGGATTGGAGTTGCGGGCGATGGGCTGGCACGTACCAGGCGCACATAATATTTAAGGTCACGGCTTAGCGGACCGCCGTCACCATATTGGAAAGACACGCTCCAGGCAAAATTGTGATTAATGATATCGGCAGAGCCGGACCAAAACTCCCCATTGGTCGTAGCGGGAAATACGGTAGCGTCAATTGCCGGTCCGGGCAAAGCCACACTATAGTCCACGATGCTTTGCAATTCGTCCGCAGTAGGTAGACGCCAATCACTATAGCCACACAGGTTGCTGGCATTGACTGCTTTTACAAAACCGCTGGCATCAGTGCTCGTGCCATACAGATGAGACGGGTCATAGGTTGCGCTGTAATTGGTATAGGTTTTACTATAGTCGCGCAGGCCGCCATCGGTGGTTTTTACTTCCCAGGTCAAGCCGTTGACGTTATCCAGAATGCAGCCGCCGGTAACCTTGGTAAAGCTGAAACCCAGCTTGCCGTCGGAGTTGCTGTTGGTGGCCACATTCGCATCACGTCCGACCATACCGTCTTGCGCATTATTTAGCGCCATTGCCAGAGAATCGCAATTCGTTAACACATCACTCCCAGCCCGATAGCACTGACTGGCGGTTTGACCGGTGTCGTTAAGTTTGCCGGCGGCGCTGACATTTGTAGCAGGACTGACGGCGGAGATTTTAGGCAGTGTGGTATCTGTGGTTCCTCCGCCCCCACCACCACAAGCGGTAATGGTGAGAGTAAAAAGTATGGCTACATATAATTTTATGGATTGCATGATAATTTACCCCTCGTGTTCTTGATTGATAGCCCAAGTAACATCTCTAATATTTTTTTCGTAAACCTACTGGTTTAGACGGTAGCTTTATCTCATTCTGGCTCGAGAAGCACTGTGCTCTAACGCACATAAGATTGGCGATAAACACTCTGGAAGGCTTACGGGAAGCGCTTTTCAGCTAAATTTCTCAACGCGCCATTCACCTGGATTCAACCTGTCTAGCGCCCACTCGCCGATGCGATAGCGAATCAAACGTAATGTGGGCAAACCAACGGCTGCGGTCATGCGCCGTACCTGGCGATTCTTTCCTTCGTGGATGGTGAGTTCCAGCCAACTGGTGGGAATATTTTTGCGCATTCGTATGGGGGGATGACGCGGCCATAGATCAGCGGGTTCATTCATCACACATACTTCACCAGGCTGAGTAGTGAAATCTGATAGTGTTACACCTTGCCGTAATTTTTCCAGTGCGGCATCGTCTGGCATGCCTTCCACCTGTACCCAATATGTTTTCGGCAGCTTGTGTTGCGGATCGGTGATGCGATGTTGTAATTGGCCATCATCAGTCAATACCAGCAGACCTTCGCTATCGGTATCCAGCCTCCCGGCGGCATAAAAGTCGGGAAGCGCGATATAATCCGCCAGCGTCGGATGTATGCCATCTCGACTGAATTGGCAGATCACACCAAAGGGTTTGTTAAAAAGTAAAATTTTTCCCATTGGAATTTCCAGTGACCTTTCCCAGTGACCTTATCAGAGATACGCGTTATTTGAAGCGATAGTACCGCAACTATTTTTGTATTCCATCGGAGAATCTCATCATGTCGCAACACATCAAAGTTCCTGCCCACGGCAGCAAGATTACCGTCAATGCCGATTACACATTAAACGTGCCGGATCAGCCCATCATCCCATTTATCGAAGGCGATGGAACGGGCGTGGATATCACTCCGCCTATGCGCCGTGTAGTGGATGCTGCGGTAACCAAAGCTTACGGCAGCAAACGAAAGATTGCCTGGATGGAAGTGTATGCCGGGGAAAAGGCCGTCAAGGTATATGGCAATGACACCTGGCTGCCCGATGAAACTGTGCAGACCGTGCGGGAATATGTGGTATCCATCAAAGGCCCGCTGACCACGCCGGTCTCCGGGGGCATACGTTCACTGAACGTGGCATTGCGCCAGATGCTGGATCTGTATGTTTGCCTGCGTCCGGTGCGCTGGTTCGCTGGTGTACCCAGTCCGGTGAAAGAGCCACACAAAGTGGACATGGTTATTTTCCGCGAAAACACCGAGGACATTTATGCGGGCATCGAATGGGCTGCTGGTTCGCCGGAAGCAAAAAAAGTGATCGCATTTTTGCAGAATGAAATGGGCGTGACGAAAATCCGCTTCCCGTCTTCTTCTGCCATCGGCATCAAGCCTGTATCGGTGGAAGGCACAGAACGCCTGGTGCGCCGCGCTATCCAGTACGCCATAGCCAATAAGCGCAAATCAGTGACACTGGTGCACAAGGGCAACATCATGAAGTTCACCGAGGGCGGCTTCAAAAATTGGGGCTATGAGCTGGCCAAACGCGAATTTGGTGGCGTGGAAATTGATGGCGGCCCGTGGGTGAAATTACCGGAGAAATATGGAAGTGGCGGCATCATCATCAAAGACATGATTGCCGATGCGTTTCTGCAACAGATACTCCTGCGTCCGGCGGAATATGATGTGATCGCGACACTGAATCTGAACGGTGATTACATCTCCGATGCACTGGCTGCAGAAGTCGGCGGTATCGGCATTGCGCCCGGAGCAAACTTGTCTGACACGGTAGCGATGTTCGAGGCCACCCATGGCACGGCACCCAAGTATGCGGGCAAGGATTACGTCAATCCCGGCTCGCTGATCCTGTCAGCAGAAATGATGCTGCGTCACATGGGCTGGCTGGAAGCTGCCGAACTCATCATCAAAGGTATGAATGGCGCGATTGGCGCCAAGACCGTAACCTACGATTTCGCGCGCTTGATGGAAGGCGCGACCGAAGTGAAGTGCTCTGCCTTCGGCGACGCGATCATCACACACATGTAATTTACATCCCGCAAATAAAAAACCCGACACTTGCGTGCCGGGCTTTTTACAACTTCCAAATTATTTAATACCAAGCTCTGATTAAGGCGCCTGAATATTGGATGCTTGCTTGCCTTTAGGACCTTGCACTACTTCGAAGGTGACCTTCTGGCCTTCTTTAAGTGACTTGAAGCCACTCATGTTGATTGCCGAAAAGTGCGCGAACAAATCTTCGCTACCATCATCGGGAGTGATAAAACCAAAACCCTTTGCATCGTTGAACCATTTAACTGTACCAGTTGCCATGTGATTACTTCCTTACCAAAAAAACGGGGAGTTCCCCGCGAAACTGTTTGAATCCAAGATCGCACACGGCAAAACCAGTACTGCAGATACTTTGAGTCAAACACCAGCGCGCTTTTTACTACTGTTTAGTTGATACCGTCAAGCGGTTTGTAAAATATTTTGCGATAGGGCTTGAAAAAGCAGCGGTTATCATCAAGTATACAGTTGTGAAAAGTGTCAGAATGCAACACCAAGGACGATGGCAACCAAACAACACAGCAGCTCGGTACTCGCGCCGGAACGCGCAAAAACAAAGCCTCCGCGCATGTACAAGGTAATCTTGTTCAATGACGATTACACTACGATGGAGTTTGTGATTGAAGTACTGCAACGGTTTTTCGCGATGGAGCGGGAACGTGCATTGCAAATCATGCTCAAAGTGCATACCGAAGGCTTGGCAGTATGCGGGATATATTCCCAGGATGTCGCGGAAACCAAAATTAC
>JANYHX010000237.1 GCA_025362155.1 Gallionella sp.
AGCGCAATACGGAAACGCGTGTAGTGAATCTGACTGTCGGCGATAACGCGTTCCCATTTTCTGGTAGTTAGCGACCAGCCGCAAACTTGTACCAGTTTGCGGAAATCGAACTTACGCTGCCACAAGCCATCCAGCAAGGCGGCAGACCGTGGTTCGGCGGAGTGCAATTCGATGATGAAATCGCTACGCGCATTTATCAATGCGCAGGAATCATCCAGTAAATTGAGAGGGGATAATTTTGCCGGCGTTATTGCACTTTCAACATCACTTAGGATTTGTTCGTCTATCGCGTTATCGGCCCCCCCGGCCACCGTTGATTGTTGAATATAATCTATCGAGGCGCCATTTTTCTTAAACAACGCATCCGCGCGACTCCCCTTAAATGCCTTATCGAATTTACTTCGATAACGTTTTTGCTGCCACCAGCCAAAAACATAAACCGCGCCGATTGCACCCAAACCAATGGCCAGCAACGCTGCTTGTAATTCGCTCATAGGAAGTTTATGCCCATCTCAATTACTTGCTTAACCGAAACAAGGATTATTCTCGCCGAATTTCTTGACGCGCATGAGTACTTTCAGGTGGCACTTTTTCTTCTTCCAGTTCCTCCAGCTTCCGGTACAGGCTGGACAAACCGATATTAAGTTTTTGCGCGGCGGCACGGCGGTCCCCGCCAGTTTCTTCTATTGTTCTGAAAATAAGGGCGGCTTCATATCTCCTCACCTGCTCGCGCAACGTGCCTGAAGATTGGAAGTTTTCCCCATTGTGAATCGATTGCTCGACCCGCGTAATTTGCGGGGGCAAATCGGAAAGCGTGATGTAATTATCCTCTGCCAGAATTATTGCGCGATCAATGACATTTTCCATCTCCCGCACATTCCCCGGCCACTCGTAATTCGTCAAGAATGCTTCAACGCCCGGATCGAACGAAATTTCGGTTCTTTCACCCATACGCCGTGTGTTGCGTTGCAGCAGGAATTTAGCAAAAGCAAGAAGATCCTGACGTCGCTCGCGCAACGCAGGAACATGAATGTGAAAAACACTGAGTCGGAAATAAAGATCTTCGCGAAATTTACCCTGTGCGACCATTTCGCCCAAATCGCGGTTGGTCGCGGTAATGATCCGCACATCCACGGGACGCGTCTGCTCGCCTCCTACCGCACGCACTTCTTTTTGCTCGATAACGTGCAGCAGTTTCACTTGCAATGCAAGAGGCAGCTCACCGATTTCGTCCAAAAAGATAGTTCCACCATCTGCTTCCAGAAACAAACCTTTTCTGGCCTTGTCTGCGCCGGTAAAGGCGCCTCTGGTATGTCCGAAGAACTCACTCTCCACCAGATTTTCAGGAATAGCACCACAATTCACAGGAATGAATGGGCCTTCGGCGCGCACACTTTGTTGGTGAATCAGGCGCGCGACTACCCCTTTACCGGTACCGCTCTCCCCGGTGATGAGTACGGTGCTGTTCGTTCGTGCCACCTTTGCTGCCATGTTTTCCATCTCACGCATAGCGGGAGAGTTAAAACCAAACACCTCCTGATTGGCCCCTAATACCAGCCTGCGCAGCACCCGGTTTTCCGCACGCAGGCCGCGCAGGTCGCCCACCTTGGTCAAGCGGTGCAGCAACTCCTCGTTATTGAGGGGCTTGATCATATAATCGGCGGCGCCCGCCTTAATGGCCTCAATCGCCGTGTCCACCGAGGCGAAGGCGGTCATCATGATGAAAGCAGTATCAACATTCACAGCGCGTGCCTGTCGCAGCAATTCTATGCCGCTCAAACCGGGCAGTTTGATGTCACATAGGGCAATATCTACATCCCCTCGGGAAAGCCTTTCCATCGCACTTTCGCCGTCACTTGCCTGATCCACGATATATCCCGCCTTGCGTAAATGGGAGGACACCACTTGACGAATAGCGGGTTCATCATCCACGACGAGCAATTGCAGCGAGGTCATAACGTATCGCCCCCGTCATCTGTGGGCAGCGGCAGACTTAGCCGCACGGTTGTTCCCTGATTGGGAGCTGAGTCAATTTCGATCGTGCCACCATGTCCGTTGATGATGGAGTAGCAAAGTGACAGCCCCAGCCCGTTACCTTTACTCTTGGTGGTAAAGAAGGCTTCAAAAGCCCGATTGAGTGTTTCCTGATCCATGCCGCCCCCGTTGTCTGTTACCGACAAGGATACATTGTCAGCAGAAAAACCGGTATGCAAAATGATTTCTCTTTCCCCTACCACTTTAAAACCTAATGCGTCAGCGGCGTTAATCAGCAGATTCATAATCACTTGGGTGAGCTGGTCAGCCACCCCATAAATTGCGGGTAACTGACTATCCAGATCAAGGCGCAAGCTTACCCGGTTCATCCTCTTGTCATAGCCCATCAGGCCGGCGGTCGTTCGTACCAACCCATTAAGATCCAGCAATTGTCTTTCAATGGGCTGGGGGGCGGCAAAGCCGGAGATTTCGCGGGTGATCGCCGAAAGACGTTGGATTTGGGTTTGAAGCACGCTCAATTTGTTGCTCCCTGCCCCGTTAAATTGTCCCGACTCCTGTTCGTCGACCATTTCCTGCAACACCCCGGACATGGCTGCAATGGGGTTGCCAATTTCATGAGCTACTCCTGCAGCCAATGCGCCCACCGCTGCCATTTTCTCGCGGTGAAAAAATTTTTGGCGGGCAATCACCAGTTCATTTTCTCTCTCATCCAACGCACTTGCCATTTGGTTTACCGCGTGCATCAACTCTCCTACCTCATCGTTACGGGTCACCGGCGTAAGCGTGTTGCGCTCTCCTTTGATGATACCCAGCGCCCGTGCCTTAAGGGTATGTAAATCATTGGTGAGCCGCGTAAAAAATAGCCCGATGATTGCGCCCAGCAATAGCAATCCGATTAATCCAAATAACAGCGAAGCCAGCGCTGCCGAATCCCATAGCATGTGGAAGCTTTCCGCGCTCGCTTTTTGTTCTCGGGTAGCTTCATCAATATGCTGGGTGATCTCTATCTTCACCTTGAGTAATTCCGAATTCATCGCGGCTAATCCCTCTGCAGAGGGATGGGCAGCCGCTCGCAAAACTGCATTTTCTACCCCGGCAAGATTCACCCCGGCAATGGGATATTGCATTGATAAATCAGTGTTTTTTCTTTTGAGTAACTCGAAATTCTCCAGAAAGCGCTGTATTACTATTCTGTGGTCAGCAGTTTTTGAATTCATGAAAACCGCCATCACAATATGGAAGGCGGTGGCATCCACTTGCCGTAGACCATCCTCAACCTTATACAGGTCTTGCAGATGCTCAAACTCGGCTACCAGTTCAGCCTTTTTATTAAAGGTAAAAGTAGTGAGAAGTACCGCATAGATCACGACGGCGGCAAATGCCAGAAACCCCTTAACCCGCAGAGGGACTTCGGAGAGGGTCTGGTTGATCGGCGGTTGTGTTGCAATCTCCTTATCAATGCCAGACTGAACGGGGATTTCGGGCATAGCGAGGTTCATTGTAACTTCCTCAAAAAGAGCGTGTTCTCATGGCTTCAATTGCATGCCCCAATTACTCCCTAAATTTTCTTCTAGTACCCAACAGGCGCTGATCGCCTACACTAGCCAGTTTGCGCGCAAGGGCTATGGAACGATTTTATCGATCACCAGTTGCACATTGTTAGTGCCAACCTTAACCGCTGAAACCTCTCCTCTTAAGTCGCCGCTTTGCGGTGTGGCATTGCCGGACTTGGAGATTTTTGCACCCACTGCCACCTCTTGAAAATTGGACAACTTCATGCTCGGCATCATCGCCATGGTATCGTTAAGAGTAAATTTTTGCGGCAAATCTTTGACTTGGGCACGAATCACGGCGATGGGCATGGGCGACCCAGACATTGCCTTTGCGAATACAAATACTGTGTCGGTCGGTGCTACCTTTCCTGCCAATGCAGGACTCAATCTCACCTCGCCGGAAATTTGTGCGCCGCCGCCACTGGACTCCCTCTCGCCTGGACTCGGTAATGATAGTGCTTGCCCCGCCGTTTCCCCTATCCCAGCTTGGGCGCGCGCATTGGAAATACTGGCGCTAACTTGCTTGGCTGTCGGTGAATCGGGGGGCAACAATTGCAACAGCTTTTCCCAATAACTGACCGCATGAATGTACTCGCCCGCTTGGAACGCAGCCGTGCCCATTAAATTCAGACCCTTTGCATTAGTGCCGTCCAGCAGGAGCGCCTTTTGAATCAACTCCGTGGGTTTGCCTTGTAAATTTTTTCCATTTACCACGCCCAATATATCGGCATAATCGACCAACAGAACCGGGTCATTCGGAATTAAATTCACTGCTTTTTCGTAAGCGGGCACCGCTTCGTTATAACGCCCCATCACCGCATAGGATCTTGCCAGCATCGCCCAACCTTTACCATCATTGGGATTTTGCTCCAGGCGTGCAGACAAGGCTTTAATCATTTCGACGTGTTCCGGCGACATCGGGACATTTTGTGCTATCCCCGTGCTGGTTGCTACGGTATCCGGCTTAGTCGAGGCAAAGTACATAGCAATCGCAAATAAAGCAATGGCTATACCCCCCACAATGACCGGTCCTTGGCTCCCTGTAAGCATCGCCATCCCACCTTTCGGATCATGGAGGGTTCCTTGTTGTGTCTTGCGCAACCATGGCAACCATAGGAACAACAATGCAATGCCGATAACGGCGATCATAGCGGCGGCTATTAGCCAAAATGTATTCACTTTTTTTACCCTTTATAGTAATAATATTTCCGTTGGCTAGCTGTGCGGGTAACGTTTTCTCAATAATGGGCTACCACACACAAGAACCCTCGTCCCTATAGCTTATAAGCCCCAGATATACCGTTTAGAGCGTAACACGAAATCACGTTTTTCTCCATCGCACGCCCACCACCATCAGCGCGATTAACAGCCATGCCGCCGCATTCCCCCAGCGCGAATAAGGCGTCAAGCCCTCATAACCTTGTGCCATTCCGAGCAGCACACCCTCTTTGTGTTGGGGCAATTTTCGTAAAACCTTGCCATCTGCACCAATGATGGAAGTGACCCCGGTATTGGTGGCGCGCAACATCATGCGGCCGCTTTCCAAGGCACGCATTTGAGAAATCTGATTGTGTTGCGCAGCGGCAAGGGAATGGCCATACCAGGCGTCATTGGTTACATTCACCAGCAGTGTGGCTTCCGGCAACGCCCGTGTGATTTCTTCCCCAAAGGCATCTTCGTAGCAAATATTTACCGCCACACGTTGCCCGACAACCCCCAGTAGTACTTGCTGTGTATCGCCGCGCGCTAAATCACCCATTGGAATATTGAGCACTTCATTGATGAATCTGCCCAGCAAGGGCCGTAACGGAATGAATTCTCCAAACACTACTAGATGTCGCTTGCGGTAATGTTGTTCAGCCGCGCTTCCCAAGGTAAATACGCTATTGTAGTAATTACCCTGATCGCGTTCAAAAGAACCAACTAGTATATCGCCACCATTTTGGCGCGCATGATTATTCAATTGTTCAATGAGGAGAAGTGGTACCTCATTTCGTAACATGGGCAACGCAGTTTCCGGAAGAACGGTAAGGCTCGCCTTGGTTGACGAAACCAAACGAAGATAGGTGTCCAGCGTGCTCCCCACCGCATCTTCGTTAAATTTAAGATTCTGCGCGATATTACCCTGTATCAGCGCCACGCTGAAAGCCTCTCCATAAGGCTGTGTCCATCCAACTGTGCGCAGTAGCGCACCCATAATCCAGAAAAATAACAAAACTGATACAGCCAGCACCAGTTTTATATTTTCCTTTTTCACCGGAAGGGAGATGCGGATATATCTGCCCCACATTTTTCCGCTTATCCAGGCCAGCAACCCTGAACTGATTGCCATTACCAGCGAAACACCATATACACCCAGCAGCGGTGCATAGCCGGCCAGCGGGCTTTCGGTGTGCGCATACCCCAGCGTCAGCCAGGGAAAGCCTGTGAAGATAGTACCGCGCAGCCATTCCACTGACACCCATGCTGCAGGCATCACTCCTATTATGCGCAGATCATTTGCTATCGAAAAACGTGCTTGCGTATAACCAGCCAATGCAATGAACAGTGCAAGGAATGCGGCAAAAAGCAGCATGGCGGAAAGTGCCAGCAGCATGGGCATCTCCCCGTAATCATGCAACGCAACATAAATCCAGTTGACGCCCGCACTAAACAATCCCAAGCCAAATGCAAATCCCAGCCACGCTGCTTTACCGGGCCTGTCGGCACTTTGCCAAAGCGTAAATAAAACGGCGAGTGCCAATACCGGAAGCGGGAAAATCCCGAAAGGTGCGAAGCCAAATACGCAACTCACTCCGGCAAGGAATGCCCAGCCATAACCATCCTTTAATAAGCTCATACAGAATTCCACTACATAATTTATTGCAAACTCGCGCAGCATAACCGATTAATTGAATAAGCCGCCAACCCCCTGAAAATCCTCTGCGCAGGCGGGGGTGCGACAATATGCCGCATAGGCAACCCATATGAATTTTGTACAATCGCTATCAGGAAAATTAATCAGTGACCTCTCATGAAAACTAGACTACTGTTCTACGTTGCGCTGCTCTGCTCTGCCAATGCCCATGCTTCTTGCGGCTCGTCGTTCTGCTCCGTGAATACCCATTGGGATACGCAGGGCTTGGTGAATGATGATGTCTTGCGTGTCGATATGCGATATTCATATGCGAACGCCGACACGCTGCGCAGCGGTTCCGGAAAAATTGCTGCCGCCACACCGAACGGCAGCGGACAAGGCGAAATCGAAAACATACGCACCATCAATCAAATGCTGGACATGGACATCAATTATTCCATTGACCAAAAATGGAATGTGGCTTTTGATCTTCCCGTGGTAATGCGCGACCATACGCATACTTTTGACGCGGCCGGTAGTTTTTTCGAGCAACGGGCCAAGTTCGCCGGACTGGGCGACGTGCGCGTGCTTGGCAAATATAAATTTGATTCTGCCGAACACCATGCCGGCAGCGGAATGAGCTTCGGCATCAAGTTGCCTACTGGCGCGATCAACAAAACCATGACGCCGCCCGATCCGGCCAATCCGGCTACGCCTTACGCGCTGGAGCGTTCCAGCCAGCCGGGCACAGGCAGCACCGATCTTCTGCTGGGTGGGTATTATCATCGTGACACTGAAAATTCACCGTGGGGCTGGTTTGTCAACGGGCAGTTGCAGTCCGCCATGAGCACGCGCGACGATTATCGGCCCGGCAATACGCTGAATCTAGATATGGGTACTCACTATGCATTTGCGCCCACACTCACTGGCTTGCTACAGCTGAATGCACAATTTAAAAACCGCGACACCGGGCTGAATGCTAACCCGGCTTCCGGTGGGCATAGCCTGAACTTCAGCCCAGGCCTGAGCTATGTGGTCGCCCCAAAAACCAATCTGTACGGCTTCGTACAAGTCGCGCTGCTGCAATATGCCAATTCCGATCCGGCCGATCCGTCCGGCGGTCAATTGACCGCCCCTTGGTCGTTCGCCTTGGGAATCAGCCGCAGCTACTAAATGCAGACCGCCCTCGTCTCTGGAGCGCACGCGTGTTGCATCCCCGGGGAGAAGAAAACGCGACATTAATGCAGTATCCCCTTCTCTGCGATTACAATCTCGCCATGAATGGCACGATACTTTCTTCACTTCCCGGGCACAGCCAGCTGCGACGTCTGGTCGTGTTGCGCGGCATTGCTATCGCTGCGCAGCTCATTACGCTGAGCATAGCCTGGAAAATCCTGGAACTGCAATTGGACTGGCAACCCATGCTGCTGACTATTGCACTACTGTCTTCCATCAATCTGTTCAGCTGGCTGCGCCTGGGTGGAAGCGAAGGTTCCGGGCACCCAGCGGCGTCCCCCTTGCGGGGGCTGCGCTTGCGCAGGGACAGTCCGGTTTCCAATCCGGAACTATTCGCTCAATTAAGCGTGGATGTGATTGCACTGACCATCCTGCTGTATTACGGCGGCGGCTCGACCAACCCTTTCGTTTCACTGTACCTGTTACCGCTGGTGATCGCTGCCGCGACACTTCCTGCGCGGCATACCTGGAGCATGGCGGTATTCACTGCCGCGTGTTACAGCCTGTTGATGTTCTATTACATTCCATTGCCGCATATCCACCAGCATGGAAACGATGCCTTCAATATTCATGTGGTGGGCATGTGGCTGGGCTTCGTTATCAGCGCGGTGGTAGTGGCCTATTTCGTCGTGCAGATGGCACAGGCGGTGCGCAGCCGCGACGAGATGCTGGCGCGTGTGCGCGAGGAAATTCTGCGCAATGAACGTATCGTGGCGCTCGGGACACAGGCTGTCGGCGCGGCGCATGAGATGGGCACGCCGCTGGCCACAATGGCGGTGGTGATCGGCGAATTGCGGCATGATGCCGCCGCTGATCAGCCGGTATTGCGCGACAGCCTGGCTATTCTTGACGAGCAGGTGCGCGGTTGCAAACGTATCCTTGACAAGATCATGTTAAATGCACAAGACGGCGGCACGACGCTGCTGCAGCCGGCGAATGAATTGATGGGCGAGGTATTGAACGAATGGCAGTTGCTGCGTCCCACTGCACAATATCAATATCACAGCGGTGTTCAACCAGCGCCCCGCATCAACGTCGATGTGACGCTGCGTGCCGCACTGATGAACTTGCTCAACAACGCTGCGGATGCGAGCCCACAGCCTATTGAGATACATGCCCACTGGGACGGTTCCAGCTTCAAACTGGAAATTCACGATCAAGGCCAGGGATTGAGCGATGAAGCTAAGCTCAAAGCCGGCGCGGCATTTTTCACCACCAAGAAGGAAGGGCGCGGGCTGGGTTTGTTCCTCGCCAATGCGACTATCGAACGCATGGGCGGCACGGTGCGCCTGTTCAACCGCACTGAAAGCGGTGCGACCACCGAACTTATTTTGCCGGCCTTCGGATGAACATGACCAATATGTCTGTGACCCAGTTGCGTGAAGAATTTGCCTCTCTATTGTTGGTGGATGACGATACCACTTTCTGCAGGGTATTAAGTGCAGCACTCGAGAAGCGCGGCTTTGCTGTGACAGTGGCACATAGCGTAGAGCAGGCCGTTCCGATAGCCGAAAATAATCCCCCAGAATTCGCGGTGGTCGACCTGAAAATGGGCGGTGCGCCGGGACTCGTTCTGGTCAAGGTGTTGCACGGCCTCGATCCGAACACGCGCATTGTCGTGCTGACCGGTTATGCCAGCATCGCCACCGCCGTCGAGGCGATCAAACTGGGTGCGACCCAATATCTTGCCAAACCAGCCAATGCCGACGATATCGTCGCGGCTTTTGATCATGCTCCCGACAGCAATGTGTCGCTCAAGACACACCCTGCGCAAATAGGGAATCTTGAATGGGAACACATTCAACGCGTGCTGCGCGAACATGAAGGCAACATTTCAGCCACGGCGCGCGCGCTCAATATGCATCGCCGCACTTTGCAGCGCAAACTTGCCAAGCCGCCATTGCATACCGATTAAACTTAATATCGAATGAACTTTTGTCCCGGGACACTCCGACAACGATCTTTGTTCTCAAAACCCCCCTGCTTTATGCTTAAATTGCGCCCCTCTGCATTGTCAGTATAAATTTTCATGGAAAAAATCCGCCTGTCCAAACGTATGTCCGAACTCGGCCTGTGTTCGCGCCGCGAAGCGGATAGCTATATCGAAAAAGGCTGGGTGGAAGTTGATGGGGAAATCGTCAGTGAATTAGGAAGCAAGGTTTATCCTACCCAGCAGGTAAAATTACTTAACGCCGCGCAGAACACCCAACAACAGCGGGTAACGATTTTGCTCAACAAGCCGATCGGCTATGTATCGGGGCAAGCGGAACATAATTACAAGCCAGCCATCACGTTGCTGGATGACGCCACCCGCTGGGTTGAAGACCGCTCAGCGCTGCGATTTCATCGCAGCCAGTTCCTCGGTCTGGCCCCGGCGGGTCGCCTGGATATTGATTCGCAAGGTTTATTGGTACTCACACAAGATGGTCGCATTGCCAAGCGACTGATAGGAGAAAACTCCACCGTGGATAAGGAATATTTGGTGCGCGTACAAGGCAAGCTGAGGGACAGCGATCTGGCCTTGCTCAGCCAGGGGCTGAAACTGGATGGGGTATATCTCAAGCCCGCCAAGGTGGCCTGGCAAAATGAAGACCAGTTGCGCTTCGTGCTTCAAGAAGGGAAAAAACGTCAGATCCGGCGCATGTGTGAATTGGTCGGCTTGCAAGTCAGCGGGTTGAAACGTATCCGCATCGGGAAAGTTAAGCTGGGAGATTTGCCGGTGGGTCAGTGGCGCTATTTAGGGGAAAACGAACAATTTTAATCCTTACCCGCTAGGTTTTTAACCTGCCCTTTCGCATAGCGCAGCATCACGTCTTGCAGGGGGATGGGGCGGCCAAAATGCCAGCCTTGCCCAAATTCACATTGCATCTCCAGGAGCTTTCTCTTCACGCCTTCGGTTTCAACACTTTCAGCGACCACATTCATCCCTAATGAATGTGCCAACGCCACAGTCGAACGAACAATTTCCAGGCTTTGTGCCGAGGCCAGCATGGGTTCGACGAAAGCACCATCAATTTTTAGTGTGTCCAGGGGATAGCGCTGCAAATGCCTTAACCCCGAATGGCCAGCACCATAATCATCAAGGGCGAGACTACAACCCAAATCAATCAGGCGGCGCATAATTTTCTGGGCGATTTCAGGATGATCCACCATCACTGTTTCCGTTAGCTCCAACTTCAGTTCCCTGGCATTCATTTTGTGATTCGCCATGATGTTCTTCACTTCTTCTACCAGCATCTCATTACCCAATTGGGCTGGCGAAAGATTGACACTGATGAAGGGCATTTCATAATCCACCAATTTCCGCAGCTTCTTCCAGTCCCTGCAGGCGCGTTCAAGGGTCCACAGGCCGATTTCATGTATCAGGCCAGTTTGTTCTGCGATCCATAAAAAATCATTCGGCTGTATTTGCCCGTCAGTGGGATGATGCCATCGTATCAGCGCTTCGAATCCGGCAACAGTCCCATCAGCAAGCTTACAAATCGGTTGATAATAAAGCTGGAATTCTTCATGTGTCAGGGCTCGCTTCATGCCGTGAGCAAGCGATAGTTTTTGCGTTGCCTCGCCTTTCAGGGTATTGCGGCGCCGCGACTGCTCCGGGGAAATTACTGAACTTAACGCTGACAATGCCGAGCCATCGTTTCTGTTTCTAAAACGATCCAGAATAACGAGCAGCAAGTGGCGCAAAACCGGGTCACTCTTTTCCAGCAATCCTTCCATTAACTTGCGAGGAATAGGCACCAGCACTGTTCTTTCAAGCGCCCTGACAGTTGCCGTGCGGGGTTGATAGTCAATCAAGGCAATTTCCCCAAACAACTCCCCTTTGCCTATCAGCCTGATACGTTGTTCCTTGTTTTGCTTTATAACCAGAACCTCAACTACACCTTCCTCAATAAGATAGGCGCAATCACCAGCGTCTCCATGTTTAAAAATCTGCTGGCCGCTGGTAAAAATTTCTCGATCAAATTCATCAAACAACATAACCGCTTCCCCTGCTTGATTTAATTTCAGCAACGCTTTCGTCCTATTCGATAATAGGAGCAACAGCCAAATTTACGTCTTGCAACTTTTCTGCAGACGGACAATATACCAAATGCTCAAATCTGACCACTGGCTTGAAAATCTGGGGGCTTCGAAATTTGAGGCTTCGAAATTTTAAGGGCGCGGGAAATCGATCCATTTTTGCAATAATTTCTGCGGGGCGTAGTTAAACTTTTTTTAAAGCGGGCTTTTTACGTTCGACCAACATGGAATATAGCCTGCGGCTATCCGCCCGCAATACGGTAAACCTGAGTTCGCCGATGTGGATATGATCCCCGCGCTTGGGCAATTGGCCAACAGCCTGGAGCACCAAGCCGCCTACTGTGTCGCATTCTTCATCGCTGAATTGTGTGCCGAGTGCAACATTGAAATCGGCGATTTCAGTGTCGGCTTTGACGCGATACTGTCCCGCAGCATCTGCAATAATATTGTCTTCATCATTGTCAAAATCATATTCGTCCTCGATTTCGCCAACAATTTGTTCCAGCACATCTTCGATGGTCACCATGCCGGACACACCGCCATATTCGTCCACCACCAACGCAATATGATTGCGATTGCTGCGGAAATCGCGCAGCAGCACATTGAGACGCTTGGCTTCCGGCACAAACACGGCGGGGCGCAACATGTCACGCACATCGAACTCTTCCCCCGCGTAATAGCGCAATAAATCTTTTGCCAGCAGGATGCCAATGATTTTGTCTTTGTCGCCTTCCGCCACCGGAAAGCGCGAGTGCGCCGTCTTGATTATAAATGGAATGAATTCATCCGGCGGTTGACTGATGTCGATGACATCCATTTGCGCGCGCGGAATCATGATTTCGCGCACCTGCCGTTCAGACACCTGCATCACGCCTTCCATCATGGACAGCGCATCGGCATCCAGCAGGTTGCGTTCATAAGCGGAATGTAGCAATTCGACCAGCTGCTCGCGATCTTCCGGTTCACGCAACAACATCGTGGAAAGGCGCTCTAACAGACTGGGTTTACTACTCTCTGAATCATCCATTTTTTGGTACTAATTTGCCTGATAAGGATCGGGGTAACGCAATTTTAGCATTAGTGCGGTTTCCCATGCTTCCATCCCGGCGGCATCTGCCTCATTGTCATGCCCGTGACCTTGCAGGTGCAGTGCGGCATGCAGCGTGAGATGCGCGTAATGCGCCAGCAGATTTTTGTGCTGCGCGGCGGCTTCTCGCTCTACCACCGGCGCGCAAATCACCACATCGCCCGCCAGAGGCCGGGAGTCGTCGTAAGTAAAACTTAGCACATTGGTGGCGTAATCCTTGCCGCGATAATTTTTATTCAGCTCACGCGCTTCCGCTTCATCAACAAGGCGCAACGTAATATTGACGTCACGTTGCAACGCAACTTTTAGCCAACGCCGAAATTGCGCACGGGTGGGCAAGTGTTGCGCGGCGCTGGCATATTGCACTGCCAAGGAAAGCTTGTGGCTCATTTAGCAACCAGTTCACCACGCAGCGTATGGCGCACCACCTGGGTGATATTTATATCGACAAATTCGCCGATTAAATTTGCCGCGCCGCTGAAATTTACCACGCGATTGTTGTCCGTACGCGCCGCCAATTCCCGTGTATCTTTTTTCGACACTCCCTCAACCAGAGCGCGCTGGCTTGTGCCTAACATCGCCTGCGCTACTCCATCCTCCTGCTTTGCGATGCGATCTTGCAAACGCTGCAAACGCGCCGCTTTTACTTCATGCAGCGTGTCATCGCGCAACTCGGCAGCAGGGGTGCCGGGGCGCGGGCTGTATAAATAACTGAAACTGTTATCAAAGCCAATCTCGTCGATCAGCTTCATGGTTGCTTCGAAATCCTGCTCAGTCTCACCAGGAAAACCGACAATAAAATCGGAGGTGATGCAAATATCCGGACGTGCCGCGCGCACCCGGCGGATGATGGATTTGTATTCCAGCACGGTGTGACCACGTTTCATCGCCGCCAGGATGCGGTCCGAACCGGACTGGACTGGCAGATGCAAATGACTGACCAGTTTGGGCGTGGTCGCATATACATCAATCAGCCGCTGCGTCATATCCTTGGGATGTGAGGTGGTAAAGCGCAAGCGGCTTAAACCATCCAGTCCAGCCAAAGCCTGCAGCATAAAAGCAAAATCAACGGTATCGCCATCGTCGCTTGCACCGCGGTAGGCATTCACATTTTGCCCCAATAGCATGACCTCCTTTACCCCTTGGGCGAGCAGCACCTGCACGTCACGCATCACGTCAACCAGCGGGCGCGAAACTTCTTCACCGCGCGTATAGGGCACAACACAGAAAGTACAGTATTTGCTGCAGCCTTCCATGATCGATACGTAGGCTGTGCCGGAGGTGGTTTGCGGGATTGGCAGATGATCGAATTTTTCAATTTCAGGAAAGCTGATGTCCACTTGGGGACGTCCGGTATCGCGGCGCGCCTGCAACAATTGCGGCAAACGATGCAGCGTTTGCGGACCGAATATCACGTCCACATAAGGCGCGCGTTTCAGAATTGCCGCGCCTTCCTGGCTGGCCACACAACCGCCCACGCCGATCAGCAGATCGGGATTGGTCAGCTTGAGCGGGCGCACCCGCCCCAGATCGGAGAACACTTTTTCTTCGGCTTTCTCGCGTATTGAACAGGTGTTGAACAAAATGACATCGGCCTCTTCCGGATACTCAGTTGGCTCCATGCCCTCGCAGGCGCGCAGCAAATCCGCCATCTTGCCCGAGTCATACTCGTTCATCTGGCAGCCGAAAGTTTTAATATGGAATTTTTTGGGCTCGCTGTGGGTCACGCTGTTTTATAGGTACAATTGAATCATGACTAGAAAGCCTTTTAAATATAGGTTCTGTAAATTTCAAATGCCAAGATACCAACAATAGTACCAACAAAACTTAATAGTCAGCCCTTAACAAGAGTGCATTCTACCAAATAACTCGCACCACTTAATGGGCTTGTCAGCATCGGGAGCAACTCCGCGCTCCGTTGGTACAAACCGCCGCAAACGTCAGTCCTTTGGACTCACGTTTAGACGCGGCTAAACCCGCCGTCATGCCATCGTCCCCCTGCCCTCGCCTTTCACCGCTTAACGCCTACCGCATCCGGGACCGGCGCACCATTCCGCAAACTCCATTCAGCGACCGTAGCCGAGCATCCGGTTTGTCGGTTCGTCTCCGTTGTTGCCCTCAAACATCACGGCTACCAGCACGTCCACGGCCAACCCCTCACCCCTTAACTGCACCGGCTTTTGAATCGGTTGCTACAGACCGTTTGTTGAGCGCCATCACCTTGTCTTTCGTAGTTCATGCCGTCGCATCGCCAATGGCTGGTCGGTCGCGGAGGCTAATCATCAGTCACGCCAGCCATCGAGGGCACGATACAAGCCGTGCCGCTTTGCGTGCCCCTTCTCCCGTTCGCACTCCCTGCGGTCGCTTGCGCTGCGGCTTCGGTTGCCCCTCTCGTCTGTCATGCCGGATGCCGCCTCCTAAAAGCGCGACTGCCTTAACGCCACCCTGGGCGAGCGATACGACGGCATGACCCACTACACAACGACCAGGAGAAGACAGATGCGCGATCAACAAACCAACACAACCAAAAGCAAAACCACCTGCGGCAGCGAGCTTCACAACAGCATCACTTTGAAAGCAAACCAAGGAGAAAAGAAAATGAATAAAGACATTTATCAAACAATCACAGACAGAATTATTGAATCACTGGAAAACGGTGTGGCACCCTGGGTCAAGCCCTGGGCGAGCTGTGGCGCACCACGCAACGCAGTCACAGGCCGCGAGTATTCCGGAATCAATTTGATACTTTTAGCAATGTCACCCTTTACAAGCCCTTTATGGCTGACGTACAACCAGGCCAGGGCAGTGAACGCTACAGTCCGGCGCGGCGAACACGGCACGCAGGTCGTTTTCTTCAAGCCCTTCAAAATCACCGACAGGAACGATGCAGAAAGCAAAGAAAAATCAATCCCGCTGTTGCGCACTTTCACGGTATTCAATGCGCAGCAAATCGACAACCTGCCAGAGAAATACACGCAAGCCACCAAGCCACAGCTAGACAGTTTTGCAGACAACGCACCAGCCGAGACGCTACTGGCCAAGGCCACCATCGAACACGGCAAGCCCAAAGCCTGCTTTATTCCCATGCTCGACAAAATCCACCTGCCGAACAAGATCGAATTCAAGTCAATCCCGGACTACTACGCCACGGCCTTGCATGAGCTCACCCACTGGACAGGCCACACCAGCCGCCTTGCACGCGACTTTAATGGACGTTTCGGGGACAGCAGCTATGCATTCGAGGAATTGATTGCAGAGCTGGGGGCCGCCTTTCTGTGCGCTCATTGCAGCATCAACGGCCAATTGCAACATGCCAGCTATATCGGGAACTGGTTGAAGGTGTTGAAGAACGACAAGCGCGCGATCTTCACGGCCAGCGCAGCAGCTCGCAAGGCCGCTGTATTTCTGGTCGGCGAACAAGAGCAGGAAGAAGAACAGGCGGCAGCGTAAACCAAACGGGGCGGGACATCCCGCCCCCATTGTGGTGCTGCGTTGGCACCACTTTTTCTGGGTATGCCGGTGCGTCACGATTTTGGCACGTCGCGAACCGCTAATGAGCTGCCTTGCGGTCAGCTTCCAGCCTGATCACCAGCGCGCGGATTTCCTCGTCAGTTTTCCCGGCAATTCGGGCAGTAATCAGCGCATCGACTTCATAGTCAGGTGTGCCGGTTGCCCGCAATCCGATCAGCACCGGTTTTACAAAAAGCCCTGCCTTGATGTCCGCGTAATGTGAACTGCGTGACCTTCCCCGGCGTTGGAGAACTGCAGGGATGCGCAGCATGGATACAGCTTGCTTATTCTGGTGCGTTGTCATCTTCCTCTCTCCCTGGTTTGCTTTCAAACTGATGCTGTTGTGGAGCTCGCTGCCGCAGGCGGTGTTGTTTTGGGTGGTGCTGGTTTGTTGATCGCGCATTTGTCTTCTCCTGGTCGTTGTGTAGTGGGTCATGCCGTCGTATCGCTCACCCAGGGTGGCGTTAAGGCGGGAGCGTTTGCAGGAGGCGGCATCAGGCATGACAGACGAGAGGGGCAACCGAAGCCGCAGCGCAAGCGACCGCAGGGAGTGCGAACGGGAGAAGGGGCGCGCGAAGCGGCACGGCTGTATTGTGCCCTTGCTGGCTGGCGTGACTGATGATTAGCCTCCGCGACCGGCAAGCCATTGGCGATGCGACGGCATGACCCATGAAAGACCAGGTGAAGGCGCTCAACAAACGGCCTGTAACGACCGATTCAAAAGCCGGTGCAGATAAGGGGTGAGGGGTTGGCCGTGGACGTGCTGGTAGCCGTGGTGTTTGAGGACAACAACGGAGACGAACCGACAAGCCGGACGCTAGTGTACGGTCGCTGAATGGAGCGTGCGGAATGGTGCGCCTGTCCCGGATATGGTGGGCGTTAAGGCGGTGAAAGGCGAGGGCAGGGGAACGATGGCATGACGGCGGGTTTAGCCGCGTCTAAACGTGAGTCCAAAGGACTTACGTTTGCGGCGTTGGTTTTTACCAAGCGGAGCGCGAAGTTACGAGCCGCACGGAATCCGCCGCAAAGCGGCGTCCAGAAGGTATGAGTGACTAACGAAACAGTGGGGCGTGGGGCGTACCCCAAAGGGGGCGTTCGGAGTGTTGTTGAGGATCTGTTAGATCTCGGATCCAGGATTTAGCCAGTATTCCAAATGAAGATCCATATTGGCTGCAGTCATTTTCATTCGCGGTTTAGTTTTGTATGTTAATTATTAGCTTCCATAATTCAATATTTTGATTCCGATTTCAATATTTTGACTTCTAATTTGTGATTTGATGCATGCCAAGTAAATACCAATGCTATTAATTTACTTAGTGACTTATAATTAATCGGCTAGGGAACTGCCATAATAATTCCAACAATCCCTTCATAAATCTAAGGGAAGCCCCAAAGTCAATCATGTCGTTTCGGAATTTGCCATTAAAGGGAATTTATCGCACAGCGACAGATTCATTGGTACGAGATTTTTATCTCCCTTACCTTTCGCAGGCAAGTCAATATGATCGGGCCGTAGGTTTTTTCTCCTCTTCAATGTTGATAGAGGCCGCTCTTGGACTATCAGGACTCATCAAAAACCACGGTCGAATGCGATTACTTATTGGGCATCCATTGTCAGATGACGATTGGAATGCGGTTCAAGAAGGAATCGCACTTTCATCCATCCAGAATCAGCTGGCAACTGATTTGGCAGAAATATTAGAGCGCGCAGGAAGTGAGCGTAGCGTGCATTCTTTCGAATTGCTATCGTGGATGGTTGCGACAAATTCGATAGAGATTCGATATGCCTTCCGTAAAGTTGGCATGTATCACGAGAAGATCGGAATTCTCAACGATTCGGATTTGAATCGGATAGTGTTTCATGGAAGTGCGAATGAATCTGCCAACGCTCTTCTTCCAACCCGCAACTTTGAATCGTTAGCTGTGAACACCACGCACCATTACCACAGGTAATGCGAAGTGGCACGGTGCGGCGATGCGTCTGCTGCGCTGGCTTCCACCACGGGCGGCACAACCACCGGCAATGGCGCCATTGCCGTGACGGCAGCGCGCATCTGCGAATTGGGCGCCAGCACGCCGTAATATCGGTGGCGGTGCGCGCGCGGCGGCGGGACCAGCGCGGCGATTTTGTCGATCAGCTCCAGCGGCGTGAGCACCAGATCGCGCGGGCTGTCGGAGCGGGGCTTGGGGTTGTGGTAGACCAGATGATCGGCATCCAGTTGGTACAGATGCTCCAGAGCGAAAGGTGGGCGGGCGCAGTAGCGCAGTAGCCGTTCCAGCCCTGCCCGGTCACGGCTTTCGATGCATACCGAGGCATCCAGCGAGAAACCGCCGCCGTGTTCCCAGCCCAGCATCTCATCACGATCACCCTTGCCGATCAGGCCGCGCCGGACGAAGGCGCCGAGAATGCGCCGCCGCACCTGCGCTTGCACTTGGGCGATAGTGGCAGTATCCAGCCCGGTTGCCGCATGAAAATCCACCTCCACCACCGC
>JANYHX010000276.1 GCA_025362155.1 Gallionella sp.
GTTCTGAATGGCGCGCAATACTTCGGTATGCATGGAAAATGGCGATTGCCACACATGTTTCAGCGCGCGTACCTTACCAAGACTGGTGAGCTGGCTGAACACCTCATTCACATCCGAACACACTGCTTCATCGCAGGTGAATAGCCCAAAATCCGTATAAAACTTCGCGGTACGGGGATGGTAATTGCCTGTCCCCAGATGAGCATAGCGGCGCAGCTTGCCGTCTTCGCGGCGCACCACCATCAGCATCTTGGCGTGGGTCTTGTGCCCTACCACCCCATACACCACATGCGCGCCGACCTCCTCCAGACGGGTCGCCCAATTAATGTTGGCTTCTTCATCGAAACGCGCGAACAACTCAACCACCACGGTTACTTCCTTGCCGCCCTGCGCCGCAGCGATCAACGCTTCCATCAGCGCGGAATCCACGCCGGTGCGATACACCGTTTGCTTGATGGCGACTACTTTTGGATCGCGGGCAGCCTGCTGAATGAAATCGATTACCGGTTTGAAGGATTGAAAAGGATGGTGCAGCAGCACATCATTTTTGCGGATCAGCTTGAATAAATCCGCGCCCTTTTTTTGCAATACGCTAGGTACGCTGGGCACAAAAGAAGGAAACTTCAAATCGTCACGCGCCACCAGATTGGGAATCTCCATCAGGCGCACCAGATTCACCGGGCCATGCACACGATATAAATCTTCTGGGGCGAGATTGAATTCTTTAAGCAATAATTCGGAAATGATCGGCGAACAATTGTCAGCGATCTCGAGTCGCACCGCATCGCCGAAATGGCGTTGCGGCAACTCTCCCTGCAAGCTGAGGCGCAGGTTTTTTACTTCTTCCTCATCAACGAACAGGTTGCTGTTGCGCGTCACGCGGAATTGGAAACAGCCGAGCACTTCCATGCCGGAAAAAAGCTCACCGACATGTGCATGCAGTATGGAGGAAAGAAAAATGAATCCATATTCACAGCCGCTGATGTCCGGTGGCATCAGGATAGTGCGCGGTACCACGCGCGGAGCCTGCACGATGGCGCGAGCCGAGTTGCGCCCGAAGGCATCCTTGCCTTGCAACTCCACGGCAAAATTCAGGCTTTTGTTAAGCACACGCGGAAAGGGATGGGCCGGATCAAGACCGATGGGAGTCAAGACCGGCATTACCTCGCGGAAGAAAAATTCCTTGACCCACATTTGTTGTGCGGCGGTCCATTGAGTGCGGCGCAGAAATTTGATGTTTTGTGCGGCGAGAGCGGGAACGACGTCGCTGTTGAATAGCTGATATTGCCGTGCTATCAGTTGATGCGCTTGTTCGCGCACCCGTTGCAAAGTTTGTCCGGCAGTTAAGCCATCCGTGCTGGTGGCGATGCCGCCAAGCTTGATTTGTTCTTTCAGCCCGGCTACGCGTATCTCGAAAAATTCGTCAAGATTGCTGCTGACTATGCATAAATATTTCAGCCGTTCCAGCAAAGGGATGCTGGCATCTTCTGCCTGCGCCAGCACCCGATAATTAAACTCGAGCTGGCCAAGTTCACGATTCAGGAAGTGTTGCGAGGAAAATTTTTTAGCCAAACTGATGCCTTTTAATTTTTTGGAGGCACGTATCCCTCCGGCATTTTTACACCGGCTCCGAAGAAATAATTTTCCATTAATGAGGCGAGAAACTTGCGCGCAGCCGCATCGGCGAGGTTAAGCCGATTCTCATTCACCTGCATGGTTTGATATTTGAGCCAGCCTTGCCAGGCTTCCTTGGAAACATTTTCAAAAATTCGCTGACCCAGTGCGCCGGGGTAAGGTGGACGATCCAATCCTTCCGCCTCGTGTCCCAGCTTTACGCATTTCACCATTTTTGCCATGTTATATAACTCCCCATGCATTTATATAGGTAATTAGGGCGTTTCGTAACCAGTGTATCCTTGGAGATACTTATGGTTACAGGGTTTCATACAGTTTTTAGTTGTGCGGCCAACTTTTTGAACGGTCGCAAGTGTGTTTTCTGCGGTTCTTTCAAGACCGTGAAGAC
>JANYHX010000278.1 GCA_025362155.1 Gallionella sp.
CTGCTGGAAACGCTGGCCGAACACATCGCGCAAATCATCCTCAAGGATTTCAACGCCCCGTGGGTCAAGGTCAGCGTCGCCAAGCTGCAAGCGATCCGCAACTGCAAGATGGTGGGGATTAGTATTGAGCGGGGACAGATAAAATGATGCCCCCTTTCAAATCGACCTTCCGAACATCACGTTAATCCCATGGACCGCAAAGAACATTGGCAGGTGTCACGCCTTCATGCGCAGATAGTGCAAGGGACGTTCTCCGAAGAAGATGTGTTTGCTCTCCTCATGCTCCTTCGGGAATATTCTGCAAAAGACTCGCCAGTCCGCGAATGCGCGGATTTTATTGCCCACCGTGAAAAAGATCGTGGTCAAATTTTCGAGTACTTGGTACGCACAAAAAACGTACTCGATAATCTTGGTAAAGTTTCTACCGTGCTTGAGATCAAGCCGGTTTTCTCGATGCCCGAGATGAAAAGCTGCTTAGAGTCCTGCCTTGCGCAATTTAGTCTTGCCGCCCTTACTGATTTGGTCGTAAACGGACTATTGGTCTGCATCATTTCGCTCTTACAAGACGTTCGTCTAGTCAGAAGAGACGGGGTACCAATAGGTGTTCTTGAAGTGGCAATCTCAAAAACCGAGGTGGTTCTTTTGGGCAAGGTCCGTCTCGATAGTAAACCTGTTAATGTCGTCTTTCCAGTGTTCGTTGCGAAAAATGACTTCATGGATATCCCCGAGGCTTCAGTTCCGATTGCTCCGCAGGGGGTTTCTTGGGCAAGTTGTGAAAATGGAAAAATGTCGCTTATACAGAAAACTGCGGGCTAACCAGGCAGTGAACCGGGCCTGCGCGAAAAGCCGCGCTGGCCTGTTATTTTGAACATTTACTCACTCTTGGATGCTATTACGGATTCACCCCCTTTGCACCGCCTCGATCAGCCGCAAGGAAGCGGAGGTTGAGGCGAGCACTGTTCGAGTCCCGCAGTGGGCGCGGGGTGTGCGCCCCCACCAGGTCGAGTTGCGCAGCCCCGCTTGCTTACGGCTGATCGAGGGAACCCCGAAGGGGTGGCAAACCGGGGGCGATTTCTTTTGGTTCCTTTTCTTGGCAAGACAAGCAAAGTGACTAGCTGCCGGTCTACCACCGGCGGTTTTGATTTACTCCCCCTCTCCCAACCCTCTCCCACAAGGGGAGAGGGATTTGTTACTACCCTCTCGGATGATGTTCTGAATGCAGCTTCTTCAATCTCTCCCGCGCCACATGCGTATAAATCTGCGTAGTGGAAATATCCGCGTGCCCCAACAACATCTGCACCACGCGCAAGTCCGCACCGTGGTTCAACAGATGCGTAGCGAACGCATGCCGCAGTGTGTGTGGCGACATCGGCTTACTTATTGCGCCACGCTGCGCGTGTTTCTTGATCAAAACCCAGAACATCTGCCGCGTCATGCCTTCCCCTCTGGCCGTCACAAATAGTGCATCAGTGATTTGTTTTTCCAGCAACACACTCCGGCCATCGGCCAAATAACGGCGCAGCCAGTCCAGCGCCTCTTCGCCGAGTGGCACCAGGCGCTCCTTGCTGCCCTTGCCCATTACGCGCACCACGCCCATGTCCATGCTCACCTGTGCGATGCGCAGGGTCACCAGTTCGGATACGCGCAAACCCGTGGCATATAGAACCTCGAACATGGTGCGGTCGCGCAAGCCTAATGGTGTTTGTACATCCGGTGCATTGAGCAGTTGTTCAACATCTGATTCCGTCAAACTCTTGGGCAGGTTGCGCGGCAGCTTGGGCGTGTCGATTTGTAGTGTGGGGTCGGTGGAAACTTTGCCTTGCCTGAGCAAGTAGCGGAACAAGCGCTTGAGGCTGGAGATGTTACGTCCGGTGCTGCTAGGCTTGGCTTTTTGCACCCCGACCAGTTGCGCGAGAAAGCCTTGTATGTCGCCGTGTGTGGTTTGCAGGATGGATGCGTCGCGCTGTTTTTCCAGCCATGTGGCAAACTTGATCAGATCGCGCCGGTAGCTATCCAGTGTATTGCGTGATAGGCCGTCTTCCAGCCACAGGTTATCGCAGAATTCATCGAGCAGTTCAGCGTTGTTCATGCCCCCACCCTTCCCCTAAGGATGAGGGGCAAGCCCAGTGTTTTTTTCATGCGCCAGCAGCCAACGCTTGATGTCCAATGACGCACCGCTTGCATGACCCATGAATCCACCCAGGCCGGATTTTCCCACTACACGATGGCAGGGGATGACGATAGGGATCGGATTTGAACCGCAGGCTTGGCCGATCGCCTGCGCAGCGGATTTCAGTTCAGCGGCTAATTCGCCATAGCTGCGCGTCTCTCCGCGCGGAATGTTGCGCATGGCCTCCCAGACTTTTTGTTGATGTGCCGTTCCGCTTGTGCCAAACGACACAGTAAATTGTGCGTCAGGATCGCTGAAGTAATGCAGTAATTGTTCGCATACGGTACTTGAAAATGGGTTGGTGGCGCGTTTCGGTTTTTCACGCGAGGGCAGAAAATCAATGCCCAGCAGTGCGCGATCATTACAACGTATGCCGAGTACGCCAAACGGAACAATAAGTTTTGCTTGATAGTCCATGCCGCCATGATAGCGCACAAATAAAAACGGGAGGCAAAGCTCCCGTTTTTATTCTGCCAAAATACTGCGTTTAACCGCGGATGGCGAGTTTTTCCTTGATACGTGCCGATTTGCCGGAACGATCACGCAGGTAATAAAGCTTGGCGCGGCGCACCGATCCGCGACGCTTTACTTCAATACTGGCGATGATAGGCGAGTAAGTCTGGAAAGTGCGTTCCACGCCTTCACCGGCCGAAATCTTGCGTACGATGAAGCCGGAATTCAGGCCACGATTGCGTTTGGCGATCACGACTCCCTCGAAAGCCTGAACGCGCTTGCGTTCACCTTCGACCACGTTCACATTAACGACAACTGTGTCACCCGGCGCAAAGGCGGGGATCTTTTTACCCAGACGGGCGATTTCCTCTTGTTCCAATATTTCGATCAAATTCACTTTACGACTCCTTTAGTTATCGGATCTTGTTCCTTCTGATAAGCATCCTGAAATGCTGCCAGAAGCCCAGACTCCTCTTTTGTTAAATCGCGCCTGGCCAACAGACCCGGCCTGCGCAACCACGTCCTGCCCAACGACTGCTGAAGCCGCCAGCGCTGTATGTCTGCATGATTACCAGACAACAACACCGGGGGCACGGCTTCCGCATTAAACAATTTCGAGTTGGTAAACACCTCCGGGCGGGTGTAGTGCGGACAATCCAGCAAGCCCTGCACGAACGAATCCTGCTCGGCTGATTCAGCATCACCCAGCACACCGGGCAGATGCCGTACCAAACTATCAATCAACACCATCGCCGCCAACTCGCCACCAGACAACACATAGTCGCCGATGGAAATCTCTACATCCACATACTGGCGGATCAGGCGTTCATCGACGCCCTCGTAACGTCCAGCCAGCAGGATCAAACCTTCATCTGCCTGAGCAACCAGCTCTTTGACTAGCGAGTGGGTCAGCAATCTGCCCTGTGGTGACAAATACACCACGCGGCTTTTTTTCACTCCACTGCTCGCTTGCCGCTGCCTGGCTGTGTTGATCGCGGCGGCCAGCGGCTCTGCCAGCATCACCATTCCGGGACCGCCACCGTAGGGGCGATCATCTATGGTGCGATAATTATCCGTGGTGAAATCCCTGGGATTCCACGTCTTTAATACATAGTTACCTTGCTCTGCTGCGCGCCGCGTAATGCCATATTGCGTCAGCGCATCGAACATTTGCGGGAATAAGGTGATGACATCAAATATCATCGAAGATGCCTTTTCAGTAATCCGCTGTCCAATCCACACGGATGGTCTTATTCTTCACATCCACTTGCTTGATCGCAGTGGACACGAACGGAATCAGGATTTCGCCACCTTTCCCTGTCTCGCTCAACACCGGGACTACGCTCAATACCTGATTAGCGCCGGTTTCCAGCAGCTTTGCCACCGTCCCCAGTTGCACGCCCGCTTCATTCACCACCGCGAGCCCAATCAAATCAGACCAGTAATATTCATCACCAGTTTGCTGCGGCAAGCTGCTACGCGGCACGGCGATCAGCAAACCTTTCAACTTTTCGGCAGCGCTACGATCCGGACAGTCGGGCAATTGCGCGGCCAGTGTTTTGTTATGCACCTCGCATTGTTGAACTTCCACTTCGCGCCACGGGCCGTGTTCCTGGCCGATCCACCAAGTCTGATAATCCAATAAACTATCCAGATACTCGGTATATGGCTGAATCTTGACCCAACCGCGTATGCCTTGTGCAGCCGCGATACGCCCCATGATCACCATGGGGCCCGACGGGGGCTCTAAAAATCCAGATTTCATCTCAACTGCCGCGTTGCGAAAAAAAATCTCTTGCTAACATATCTATTCATATGCGGCGCGGCGAGATTTTTTCCGCGCCTTGCATTTGAGCGAACTCTGAATTTTTAGA
>JANYHX010000311.1 GCA_025362155.1 Gallionella sp.
AGAACCCGGCTTATCGGCTGGCTTCACCTTATTCATTGCAAAGCATGGAACTCTGCGCTTCGGAATTATATCGGCGACTTGTATTGCAAAGCAGTAAGTGCAGCAGGGTGGATACAGCACGATGTGCCTTTATCCACCCTACGAACTCATTCTGCAAAATTAATTGCATTTTGAACAAATGACTGACACTTACTCTCAATGCCCGAAATGCGGTTACAAGCTACCGCAATCCTTGCCCGCCAGCGCAGCCTGTCCGGCCTGCGGTATCTATTTCTTCAAATGGGTGCAGCCAGGATGCGCGCCGGTCTTGCCCAAAGTTGATGATGAGTCCATCTCCAACGAAGAAGATGGTTTCTTCGCAGCGCTGTTTCAGCCGTTGGAGAAGATGGATGCAATAACGTTTTACGGGCGCAGCATTGTGCTGGCACTGTTGGTGATCTGGAGCTGGTTCCTGTTCGGCTACGACTACCGTGATGGCGAAATAGGCGGGTCATTCATGCACAATATCCTGTTGCCGATACACGAGGCGGGGCATGTGCTGTTCAGACCATTCGGCGAATTCATGATGGTTCTTGGCGGCAGTTTATTCCAGCTTATCTTTCCGTTCGGGATCGGTGTCGCCTTCATCCTGAAAAATCGCGACAATTTCGGCGCGGCTATCTGCTTGTGGTGGGCGAGTGTCAGCTTGGTCGATCTGTCGCCTTACATTTACGATGCGTTGCATCCGCAACTGACTTTGGTCGGCGGTGGCACGGGCGCGGAGGACGGCCCGCATGACTGGATGTATCTGCTGATCACGCTGCGCCAGATAGACAATGCGCAGCGCTGGGGCGCGGCTGCCCATGTGTGCGGCGGGCTGGCTATGCTGCTTGCATTGGTCTGGGGAGCCGCCATACTTTGGCGGCAACGTAAGCAGCTTGATCGTCAAATTGAGAGTGTGTGAATGTAATTTGGTAGGGGCGCGATTTATCGCGCCCCTACCATATTTACTATTGATCGAGAAACGGAATTAAAACCCCCAAACGTACTATTACCGATTTGCATTTGTTTAAACCACACCCCTCTCTTCCCGCCACGATCTCCAATATACCTGTCTTCCTATAACAAACGACTTTAGCTTGTTTGTGTAATCCTTTATTTTTTAAGCATATTTGTTTTTCATTAACTTCGTGCTCTAAGCCCTTGTCCCATAAAGAAAAATTCTATTTTTCCGCTTGACCATTGGGTTTTTTTTCAATATAGTGGGCGTAAGTGGTAAAAAGTGGGTAAAAGTGGGAGTTAAGGGATGTTTCAGGGAGCAGCGCAACTCAATCTTGATAGCAAGGGCAGACTCGCAATACCGGCACGGTATCGCGACATGCTGCTCGCGCATTGCGCGGGCAGTTTGGTGCTGACCGCCGACGCTGATGGTTGTCTGCTGGTTTATCCGCAACCCGAATGGCAACCGATACGCGAGAAGCTGCTCAAGCTCTCCGCGCTCAATCCCAAGATACGTGCTTTGCAACGCCGCCTGATCGGTTATGCCGAAGACGTGCTGATGGATGGCGCCGGGCGCGTGTTGATCTCTCCGGCCTTGCGTAACTACGCCGCGCTGGACAAGCGCGTGATGCTGGTCGGCCAAGGCAATAAATTCGAATTGTGGGATGAGGCGAAATGGCAGGCTCAGCAAGAGGCAGGCTTGTCTTTCGTGGATGGTGAGTTGCCGCCCGAGCTTGAAGGTTTTTCTTTATGAGTGAGGGCTTAGCCCACACCACTGTTCTGTTGCACGAAGCTGTTGAAGCACTCGCGATAAAGCCGGATGGCATTTACGTGGATGGCACTTTCGGGCGCGGCGGGCACAGTGCGCGAATACTGGAACAGTTGGGTAGCAAAGGCAAATTGATCGCGCTGGACAAGGATCCGGCGGCGGTAGCCGTAGGCAAGACATGGCGCGATGCGCGTTTTCACATGGTGCATCGCGGCTTTGCGCATTTGGCGGATGTGTTGAGTGAACTGGGTGTCGAGAAGGCGGATGGCATCCTGCTCGACCTGGGCGTGTCGTCGCCGCAACTGGATGATGCAGAGCGTGGTTTCAGTTTTCGTTTTGATGCGCCGCTGGATATGCGCATGGATGTGAGTAGTGGTGTGACGGCAGCGCAATGGTTGGCAACGGTTGAAGAAAAATTACTGGCGGAGGTGATACGTGATTATGGCGAAGAACGGTTTGCTAAACAGATTGCAAAAGCGCTTGTTGTTGCGCGCGCAATTCAACCTATCGAAACCACGCGGCAGCTCGTCGAGCTGGT
>JANYHX010000005.1 GCA_025362155.1 Gallionella sp.
AAACTGGTATCAGCCTCTCTGTTGAAATCGGAGTTGAGCCGATACGTATCATCGTCTGCGACGATGGCGCACCGATACCGGAAACTACCACAGCAACCTTATTGCGCGGCGTGGTCGTCTCTGAAAATGGTCTGGGGGTAGGCTTGTACCAAGCCGCCCGCTGGGCTGAACAGCTAGGCTATCGATTGACATTAATCAGTAATCTGGTGGGGAATGTGTGCTTCGAGTTGACGGTCTTGAATGAACAGTCTTAAGAAGTTAATTGAATCCGCTGAGTTCTCCTCCAATACATTAGCAAGTTAGCTTAACCTCAACACGTTGCCTCAAATATAAATGTGGTTATTGAGGTAGCAACATGGCCAAATTCTCTCCTTGCAACCTACGCACCGCAACTTTTATTTTGACTCGTTGTCATTTGACAGTGGTAGCACTACCAACTATGCTAAGAAAAAATGCGGTGATATGCCCCCGAATTTTTACTAGTAATGTTGAAACGCACAAAATCCATTTTAAAGTCTAGCGCAACAGCTTATTTCATACCCTGTCACTAACAGACAGGATTTTCTAAACACGAAAGGCCCTATAGTGAAAACTGAGAGAACCGGTAATATCCTAAAAATCAGGTTGCCAATAGTTTTATTATTCAGCGTAATGCTAATTTCAGAGGCCATGGCTACTCCTGCAGTTGCGCAAGGCAATACCAAAAAAGCCCCGTCGTCGGGATTTGCTACAGTAGGAAATACGGTCATTACCTGGCAAGAGTATCAAAACGCATACACTAATGAGTCAAATAACAAGTTTTATCATGCCAAGCCCAACGAGAATGAGCTTGCAGCTTTTCAACGTCAGGTAGGGGATAAACTTGTTAATGATGCTTTGCTAGTACAAGAGGCTAAGCGTCGAAAACTGCAGCCGGATAATGAAGCTGTCAACCAAGAGCTACAGAAGTATGAACAACGATTTGTTAATGACCCAAACTGGTCAGCTGCTCGCCCTCGAGTATTGCCCATCATCACCCAAAGATTGCAGAACGAGAGCATCCGCAACCAATTGGAGAAGCTCGTGCGCGATGTCCCTGCACCAACTGAAAAACAGCTTCGCGAATATTATGGCACTCACCCTGATAAGTTCACGGCGCCTCCACAGCCGCGCATTTCTGTCATTCTAATCAGGGTAGATCCATCATCATCCGAAGAAGAATGGCAAAAGGCAACGGAAGAAGCGCAAGGTTTAGTCAAGCGAGCGCGAGCCGGTGAAGATTTTGCGGCATTGGCGCGTGATTATTCCGGCGACGTAACTGCAGAAGATGGTGGCGATATGGGTTACTTGCATACAGGGATGTTGCCCGGGTTACCAGAGGATATTGTCAGCAAGCTTCAGCCCGGTGAAACTTCAGAGCCGGTCAGGTTGTTGGAAGGAGTGGCCATTTTTCGCCTGACAGACCGTATACAGGCCAAAATAAGTAGCTTTGAAGACTCCCAGGAACGGGTGAGCGAACTTTTGCGCAAGGAACAAAGCGATCTTGCATGGGATTCCCTTATTGCGAAGCTCAAAAAGAAAACACCTATTCACGTGAATGAATCGCGCTTCCTGCCGCTTCCTCCAGCGGGTGGGAAATCTGTAAAGCCTCAGGAGGATGTTGGAGCTGCCAAGACTACCTTGCCCGCAACAAAATAATCTCCTCCCAAGTGTACCCATAACCCCTTCGGCTGTTATGGGCAAAGGGGTTGTGACAAAACGAACAGGGCTTTTATTGGCGAAAGCTCCAAACTTATTTACTCATACTAAGCAATCCTCTCCGGGCTTAGGAAATTGATAAATATTCTATGGATTGGAGGGAGGAATGCCGCTCACCCCAGAAACAGCTGACCATTCTTCCACACGTTATGTCATTTAAAACTGCCCTCATTTTGAATTCAGTGTTTAGCGGGGGGAAATTTGGCTAAGTGACCCAGAGGCGCAGCTTTGTTATACTGCAATAGCTAATGGAAAATTAATGTTATTTTCTGTTAGGGTTTGTAAGCTAACGCTTGCGACTTAATCTCTTGGTAGGGCTTCGAATTGGCTGGTTGAATGGATAAGCAGTCTTTTCGTCAAACTCAGGTTCCTTGCCATGGATAGCCTGAGTTTTAAGAATAATTAACATATGAGCTTCCACATCATGAAACTCAAATAAGGCAATGCTTAGATCAAAGCAGATTAAAAATGGATCAACTGAGGTAAATCGGCTATCCAGCGTCGTGTTGGTGACAGGACTCATTTTTGGTTGGTCTCAGTCAGCATTCTCCAGCGAGCCTCCACATTTACAACTTGCCCCAATCCAGTTTATTTCTGGGGTGGGCGGAAATATTGGATACATTTTCCAGAGCACTAGAGTGGGATCATATAGTGCTAGTCAACAATCGCTGGGCGGAAATGTGAATCTAAGTGTCGCTGCTCGCTCCTACCTATGGCAACCTTGGTTCTCCCGAGTAAGTGCGGCTTTGGGAGTTAGTATGAGTGCCGCCATTGCCCAATCTAGCAATTCTCCTAGCACACAATCCGGTGGTACTGCCCTCACCGGAGAGGCTAGCCTGAATATGCTGCCATACACCCGTTTCCCGTTCTCGGCCCGTATCTACAGGAATGAAACCCAAGCTAACGGTTTTTTAAGCGGGATTAATTCCAATTATATAAATAGTGGGTTTGATATTAGCCAAAACTATCGATCTCTGGACGGTAGATTCGACAGCATAACGTCATATGGGCGTTCTACGAACCGTCAAGGAAGTGCTACCCCCGAAAATATCAGTGATCAGCTGAATATCTACCTAACCGCACAACCTCTTTATAGTACCCAAACATTCAATGTGGTGGGGGTATTAAGCAATGTATATCGTCCCCTTAGAGAGGAAAGAAACTTGATGGATACTTTGGTGGCAAATCATCGTTATCAACCCAATTCTATCGCTTCAGTCTCGAGCGTTCTTAATCTGATAAAGTCGACCAATATAATAACACCCGCATTGGGTCCGCAGCAAAAGTATGATTATAAAGCCCAGCAATTTTCCAGCTTCGCCTCCTGGCGACCAGAGGGGAATCCCCTGACGCTAACTAGCAGTGCACGCTTATTTAGATCGAATAGCCGTAATAATGGTATTCTCGCCTCTGAATTTAATGATACCAATTTAAATCTTGGCGCAAATTATGCGTGGTCGAATTTGCTTCGAATGTATGGGAGCGTCAATATTAATGACAATAGTGGCGTCCAGACCATATCAACCGCAGCAGCTTTAACCGCTCAGAAAGGTTTTGGCGAACGAAACTCAACCACCTTGGGGGGGTTTCGTTATACCCGTTATGTTGGCGCCAGCCTTGGAAATCAGACCACTACCACCAACAGTCAAAATCAGAGTGCAACTACGAGCGTACAGCAGTTAGGAGTAAATGCCGGGCATGGTTTGAGTAAAAGTACTACGCTAGGGAACGGCCGTTTTGGGACTGATTTGAATCAGGGATTGTCAACGACAGTCAGTACTAGAGGTTCTCCTAGTACACATCTCAACCACAATGGTTCATTGACATGGAGTCGTTCTGAAGGAAAGGAAACCTCAATGGTAAGTTTGCGTGCCGCCGATTCCCGCACGCTGAGCAACCCCCAAAATTTTTTCCAACTAATCAATCTGCAAGCATCTCGCAATGAGCGTTTGGCTCTCAATCAATCATTAGTGGGTAACCTGACCATGCAGGCTTCACGCTCAGGATCAAAAGGTGTATCCACCCCTTTCATCGGTAGCTCAAGTGCCGATCTGACCTATCGTCATGAGCGCCTATTCACAGTAAAGAACTTAAGTTTTTACTCTACTCTAAAGATTCAGAGTAAGGATATTGTATTGTCAAAGAATGCGACTAACCAACAGGATTCGACAACCCAGGATCATGCGAATGTCTCTTGGGAAAATAATTTGGACTATTTCATCGGACGCCTGAAATTGAATCTCAATGCACGCATCATGGAGGCTAATAATACTATACAGTCCTCACTTTTCTTTTCCATGAACCGCTCATTTTGATCAATCTAATAATCGACCTAGCACACTAGGTATTATCTATCTGAGGCAAGGGAGAGTCCTAAGACATTTGGTGATGCGGAGCGCAAATACGGTTTTTGCACACTAAAGCAGGGGAACTCTAAAATTATTGAATACCAATGAAACGATGTGTCGCCAAACAAATTTTTGTACTAAGCATGGGTCTAATTATTGCTCAAACCACCTGTGGAGTCGAGCCAGCTTCCCAAGCCAGTTCCTTTTGGCTGCCATTAGCGCAGGACGAATTGCATGACCCGACAGATCCGGCACTGAATTTACTGCAAAATCCTGCCAAAGCACTTTCTATATTGCCTCGTGATGGAGCAGGTGATCAGGTTAATTGGGTCGAGGCCATCGAGGATAATAATATCAGGCCGAGTGTCACCCTCCATTCCAATACTCAGGTCGAGATACTGGACTTGGATGTGCTGTTCCGGAATACTGACGAGATGAATATGGTGAATTTTCCCCACAAACAACATACCGAATGGCTAGTTTGCAGTAATTGTCATGAAGGCATTTTCAAGTCCAAGGGTGGCACCAATAAGTTTGGTATGTTTGACATTCTTAACGGAGAGTCTTGTGGCCGCTGCCATGGTGCGGTAGCTTTTCCCCTGACTGAATGCAACCGTTGCCATAGTGTGCCGAGGACATCAACCGCCGCTCCTGCTACTGTGAATTGAATGAAGCGACGCCGAAACTGCCTGTCTTTTTTGATTCGCCATGTGGCGCAATTATTTGTATTTTCAGGTGCATTATTGTTGCTTACGCTGGCTCCCGCCCAGGCAGAATACGGGGATGTGGTACTAAATAAGCGCGCGGAAAAAGCGGGAATGCGGCCGGTGATCTTTCCTCATTGGTTTCATCGCATTCGTTTCAAATGCAATGTATGCCACTCCGAGATCGGTTTCAAAATGCGCGCTGGGGCCAATGATATAAGAATGGCAGGTATCCTGAATGGAAAATTCTGCGGTGCATGCCACAACAACCAAATCGCTTGGGGAGCGGAGAATTGCCATCTGTGCCACTCTGGGCTGCCCGGGCTAAAAAGCGGAATACGGGGTGGTAATGCCACTGATGGACCGGGTAAATGGTAATTTCGTGCAAACTTAATTTATGAGTAAAAAAACTTGGCATTCCAGGAATGATTTGATCACCCTTAAATAGCCAATACATTACGATTAAGGGCGCTTATCTGATACTTAAATGTGAATAATTGGACATTGGAAAATAAAATGCATGTAACGCGATCACTGGCTTATGCCTTGTTGGGCCTAATTTTTTTTCTAACGGGTTGTGCGGACAACAATCATTTAGTGATGAATTCTGGCGAAACAGGCCAGAACATCACGCCCAAGGTGTGGCCTACGCCGCCGGATGAGCCGCGCTATCGCTACGTGGGTGAGTTGATCGGGGAGAGTAATTTTCTTCCTGATAACTGGGCAAATCGCAGCACTGCATCCAAGTTCCTGGATTGGGTAGTGGGCCTGACTGGTTTTAACTCGGAGCCGATTGTTCTACAACGTCCCCAGAGCGGTACGGTGGATTCAGAAGGCCGCATTTATGTTACAGATATCGGACGCGGAGCAGTATATGTTTTTGACAAACCAGCCGGAAAGCTGGAGGTGTGGGAGATGGCGCGCGGGAGTACACGCTTCGCATCTCCCATCGGCATTGCCTTGGGGGCTAAGGAAGAGATACTAGTAGCGGATGCCGAACTTCACAGCGTGTTTAGGTTGAATAAAAAGGGCGAGCCGGTGGGCGAGTTTGGTCATGACATACTGAAGCGACCCACAGGGCTGGCACGTGATGTAGCTCGGGGTCGAATCTATGTTGCTGACACTCACGCGCATGACATTAAAGTATTTGATGACGATGGCAAACTATTAAAAGTAATAGGTCAACGAGGCGAAGGTGATGGCGAATTTAATTTCCCCACCCACTTAGCCTTTGCTGCGGACAAGCTCTATGTTACTGATACCCTGAATTCGCGTATTCAAGTATTCGATCCGGATGGGAAAGTGATTGCGAAATTCGGTAAGCTCGGAATGTATGTGGGTAATTTGGTGCGCCCCAAGGGCGTAGCGGTGGACAGTGGGGGGAATATTTACGTGGTAGAATCTCTTTATGATAATTTGTTGGTTTTCGATGCCCAAGGCCATACTTTACTTGGGCTGGGAGGTAGCGGTAAAGGCCTGGGAGAGTTTTATCTCCCATCGGGAGTTTGGACGGACAATCATGATCAAATCTATATCGCCGATATGTACAACGGACGGATTACGGTGTTGCAATATTTAGGAGCGCCACAGCAGTGAATACTCATTTGCTAATTAAAATATGGCATCGTTTACCATTCATGGGGTCTGTAAAAGTCCCCGAAGTGATCGTATTTTTGGCCTTTGCCGTATTATTTGGATACAGCAGTATCACGCCTGCCATCATCCTGTCGAATGTAAGCGGTACTAAACACAATCTTTCTGCAAGCGGTAGTGGCACTGTCAAAGCAACGAGCGAAACACAAATCTGTGTGTTCTGCCATACCCCGCACGGTGGCGATCAGAGTGCTGGCGCACCATTATGGAATCATGCATTGTCAAACGCTACCTACACACCCTACTCGTCCCTCTCCATGGATGCAAACCCCCTTCCCGGGCCACCTGGAGCCAGCTCAAAGGTATGTCTGTCCTGCCATGACGGTACTCTGGCGGTTGGAACGGTCGGCGTATTGGAGGGTAAAAGCCCTGTCAATATTGCCATGAGTGGCACAGGCATCAGTGGTGTTATGGCGGCCGGTGCGGGTGAAGCCACCGGCTACACGCGTAATCTAGGTATAGACCTCTCCAATGACCACCCCATTTCATTCAATTATGATGCGACGCTTGGTGGTGCCACCGGCAGCGATGGCGAATTGCGCGCTCCCCCTGTTACCGATGGTAGCGGCACCATCGTCGTAGGCAATCGTACCGCCAGCGTGAAGCCGAACTTCCCTTTGGAAAATAATCAAGTGCAGTGCATTACTTGCCACGATCCACATATTATGGATACGGTCTCCACCAACCCCCCCCTTAAGTTTTTACGCGGCAACCGCCTTCAGCAAGTGACGCCATTGGGGGGGCTATATGTTCCCTCCAGTGACATTACCTGCGTGGCCTGCCATGATAAGGCGGGCACAGTATGGTCGAACTCGGCCCACGCAAACAATTTGGTGGCCGATGAAACCTATCTTGACACCGCCGCTACCACAAATGAATTTCCTCTCGGTATTGCGGTATGGCAGGCATCCTGCGTGGGCTGCCACGACACCCACACTGTACAGGGATCGCGGCGACTGCTGCGTGAAGGAACTGATAGCCTTGCCAGTCCCAAGAGCGGGGGTAACCCTGCGATTGAACAGAGCTGCTACCAATGCCATAGTGCCAATGGCACGACCGTCCTGAGCCAAATTTCCCCGACTAACACCGTCCCGGATATCAAAAGCGATTTTGCCTTAACCATCCGTATGCCGATCACTGCCCAGCCCGAGAAGCATAATATCGGCGGCAGTTTTAATGACAGTACAGGTGCAGGTACAGGTGGTATTGCCAGCGGCACATCAGGTCGTTGTAACACTGCAGGAGATCAATGCGGCAAGGACTTCATGGAATCTGAAGCGTTATTGGGCAAAGCAAGTGCGGGTGGCATAAGTACAAATCGCCATGCTGAGTGCACAGATTGTCATAACCCACATCGTGCCACTAAAAACCGTTTGTTCAATACCAACGCGGCAACTCCCGACGCTGCGGGCACCCATACACACAATCTGACTAGTACCGACACCCTTGCTCACAGCAATCTTGCTTCTGGTTCGCTACGCGGCACTATGGGCGTGGAACCGGTATACACTGCCGCCAATTTTGGTCTCAACCCTTCCAGCTTTACGGTAAAACGGGGGGATGGAGGTACTGGTGCCTCCACTGCAACTACAAGCGTCTATATAACGCGTGAATATCAGACCTGTCTAAAGTGTCATTCCAATTACGCCTATGACACTCCCGAGGCATTGGGCTATAGCGGCGGCACACTTACCAGTACTAACGGATTTAATACTTATCTAAACACTGCCATGGAATTTCAGGCGCCCGTCCTACATCAGGGTGCCCCTCTCAACACCAGCGATTCCGGCGCTCTCTCGCCTACTTACTCGGCTAATAATTATCGTTCCTGGCATCCGGTGATGGATATCACCGGACGAACAATTATCGCCCGTGGCAATGCCAGCCCGAACTTGTGGCGTAGCCCATGGAATGGTTCAGATACTGATGGTGCAGCCGCTATCCTGCGGGTTACTGGCGGCGCAGTCGGCAATCAGACCATGTATTGCAGTGATTGCCACGGGACAGTTAATAACATTGCCAATGGCGTAGTACCGGATGGGAATGGTGCGGCACCAATGTGGACCGAGGACGGTAACTCGTGGGGGCCACATGGCAGCACGGCGAATTTTCTGCTAAAAGGCCCATCGAATACGCTCACTGCCACCACCACTACATCGGACACATTATGTTTCCGCTGCCACGATGCCACTCAATATGCGGATGCCAGTGGCGCCCCCGTCAGCGCATTGAACAGCGGTTTTGGCGGCACCGGCCTTGATCTTGCCTATGGAAAACCCATCAACAACCTGCATCAGAGACACGCTTATTACACCACGCAAGGAGGGGTTATTCATGCAACCACCTCAGCATGGCCTGCGACAGCAAATGGAACATATCGATGCACCATGTGCCACACCGGCACATCTCACGGCTGGAAGAACAAGGCATTTTTAGTCAACCTTCAGGACTTGGGTCCAGAGCTCAACAAGTCTCCCAATACCACCAGCGGTGGTGGTGCTCTGGGCGGCGAAATTTCGCCTGGCCCAGTCACCTTGCTAGTTGGAGCTAATGTACCCATAGGTACCCAAGTTCCCAGTACCATGGCGCCCGTTCCTACGGGTTACACCAACGGTCCGTATTATCAAGGGGCGCTGCTGCAAATAGCCCCCACGGGCTTTAAGGCGAGCGGTGCTTGGACAAAAGCGGACTGCACGACTTCTGGATGTCATTAACGGATTTGACGAGCATTTGCTTGCGTGTCTGAGCGGAAGCGCGTCACATGAATTGTCTCACTGAAAACTATTCGGCGAAATTCGTTATCCCTATCCCTGCCGGTGGATTGTGGCTTTGCTACATATTATGCTGTGCTGATGACACCCTCTATACGGGCATAACCAACGATCTAAAAAAACGCCTCGAAGCCCATAACGCCGGTACAGCGGCAAAATATACAAGAGGGCGCAGGCCCGTTGAACTGGTGTTTGTGGAAAATTGCACCGATAAATCGGCTGCGCTGAAGCGCGAAATGAAAATCAAAAGTTTGGCACGGGCACAGAAACTGGCCTTGCTCGAAAGGGCTTAATTCAATCTCTCCAATACACGCTTTATCTTTCTTTTAAAAAATTGTCATAACACACCCAAGCAGTATTACTTACAGCGCTGACGCTGGTGAAGCGAAACAAAGTAAAATGCGCACCTTTGCAATTGCATAAACCACCGGATGCTTACCTTCCAGCAAATCATTCTGACGCTACAAAATTATTGGGACAAGCAAGGCTGCGCCCTGCTGCAACCCTATGACATGGAAGTCGGCGCAGGCACCTCCCACACCGCAACCTTTCTGCGTGCCCTCGGCCCGGAACCGTGGAAAGCGGCTTACGTCCAGCCCTCGCGCCGCCCCAAAGATGGCCGTTACGGTGAAAATCCAAATCGCTTGCAGCATTACTACCAGTTTCAGGTGGTGCTGAAACCCGCGCCTGCCGATATTCTGGAGTTGTACCTCGGCTCACTGAAGGAACTCGGCTTTGATCTGAAAAAAAATGATGTGCGTTTCGTCGAGGACGATTGGGAAAACCCCACGCTGGGCGCGTGGGGTTTGGGCTGGGAAGTATGGCTGAACGGCATGGAAGTGACGCAGTTTACTTATTTTCAACAGGTCGGCGGCATCGACTGCAAGCCGATCACCGGCGAAATCACCTATGGACTTGAACGGCTGGCAATGTATCTGCAAGGCGTGGAAAATGTGTTCGATCTGACCTGGACGCCGGGCGTGACTTATCGCGATGTTTACCATCAGAATGAAGTCGAGCAATCGGCCTATAATTTTGAACATAGCGATGTAGAGTTTCTGCTGGGCGCATTCGGCAGCTACGAGAAACAAGCCAAATACCTCATGGAACAACAGCTGGCACTGCCTGCGTATGAGCAGGTGCTGAAAGCCGCGCACAGTTTTAATTTACTGGATGCGCGTGGCGCGATTTCGGTCACCGAACGCGCGGCTTACATCGGGCGTATTCGCAACCTGGCGCGCAGTGTCGCCAAGAGCTACAAGGAAAGCCGCAGACGGCTCGATCCACCGTTCCCGATGGCACCGCGTGAGTGGGCTGACGAAGTGGTGGCGCAAATGGACAAGGAAGTTGCGCAATGAGTTCGACCAAGAGCTTGCTCGTCGAATTGCTCGTTGAAGAACTACCACCCAAGTCATTGAAGAAGCTGGGCGAGAGTTTTGGTGGCGTCCTTTTTTCCGAGCTTCAGAAAGCAAATGGATTAGATGATGGCGCTACGATAACTACATTTGCTTCACCAAGACGACTAGCCGCCCACATTACAAAAGTGTTGCCTGTTGCCGCAGCCCTGCCGGTAAAAGCGCGCTTAATGCCTGTTTCTGTGGCGCTTGATGCAGAGGGCATGCCTACCGTTGCATTGATTAAAAAGCTCGAATACCTTGGGCTTGAATACCTGCTGAAGGCCGGCAAGTCGGTTTGGGATGAGAGAATCTCTCGGGAAGGAGAAGGGAAAAATGAAAGCTTGTTTCATACGGATGTGGCTGCTGGAATGCATCTACAGGAGAGCCTACAAATTGCGCTAAATCAAGCACTCGTAAAGCTGCCGATTAGTAAGGTGATGACCTATCAACTCGCTGATGGCTGGAGCAGTGTGAATTTCGTGCGACCCGCGCACCGGCTGGTTGCGTTGCATGGTGAGGATATTGTTCCAGTGAATGCCTTGGGTCTTGTGGCAAGCAATGCCACAGAGGGTCACCGCTTCATGTCGTCAGGAATTATCCGCATAAAAGAAGCTGACTCTTACGCGGAGCAATTACTGAACGAAGGTAAAGTTATCGCCAGTTTCCCCGAGCGCCGAGCATCCATTGAGAAGCAATTGGAATCACTTAGAGTAAGCAAAGAAAGCAATGAGGTCATCCGGCCCGAGGCGCTGTTGGACGAAGTAACCGCATTGGTGGAATGGCCGAAGGTTTATGAGTGCCATTTTGACTATGAATTTTTGAGTGTGCCGCCGGAGTGTCTGATTTTGACTATGCAGACCAACCAAAAATACTTCCCATGCACTCTGAGTGGTGCATTGCGTAATCGTTTTCTGGTTGTTTCAAACATTGAAACAAATGAACCTTCTTCTATTATTGGCGGCAACGAGCGTGTCGTGCGCCCGCGTCTGGCAGATGCCAAATTCTTTTTCGAGCAAGATCTCAAAAAGTCCTTAGCATCACGCGTCAATGGTTTAAGTAAAGTGGTTTATCACAACAAGCTTGGCTCGCAAGGCGAACGAGTAGAACGGGTGCGTGCTATCGCTAAAGCAATTGGCCAGCAATTGGGTGGCGACATGTTGGCGGCACAGGCCGATCAAGCTGCAATGTTAGCCAAAGCTGATTTGCTCACCGACATGGTGGGCGAATTTCCCGAACTACAAGGCATTATGGGACGTTACTACGCCTTGCATGAAGGCTTGAGTAAAGACATCGCGCTTGCGATTGAAGACCATTACAAGCCACGCTTCGCCGGTGACGAGTTGCCGCGCAACCAAGTTGGTATTTGCGTGGCACTCGCAGACAAGCTGGAAACGCTGGTAGGGATGTTTGGTATCGGACAAATACCGACGGGAGATAAAGACCCATTCGCGTTGCGGCGGCATGCCGTGGGGGTGATTCGGATACTCATCGAAAAGAATCTAAATATTCATTTGATAAAAATACTCAATATAGCTATAGAAATTCCATGGCCACCCAGTGTATGGAGCAATCTTGCTCCTACCCGCCTTAAAACGGTAGCCGTGCCATTGGAGGAGTTTATCTACGAAAGGCTCTCTGGATTGCTTCGAGAGCAAGGCTACAGCGCGCAAGAAATTGATGCAGTTCTTTCACTACAACCCCCGCAACTCCTCAGCGATATACCCAAACGCCTTGCCGCCGTGCGTGCCTTTGTTGCGCTACCTGAAGCTGCTGCACTGGCTGCTGCCAATAAACGGGTGGGCAACATTCTCAAGAAGGATGGACAAGCTCAGCGCAAACGGATCGAATTTGATGCCGCTTTACTAAAAGAACCCGCCGAACAGGTTTTGCATGAAGCGTTGAGCCAAATCGGACCCAAGGCGGATGCAGCGTTCAACGCAGGCGACTACACCGCTTCTTTACAAGCTTTGGCGGCATTGAGAGAACCAGTGGACGCATTTTTTGACAATGTGATGGTGAATGCCGAAGATATGGCGTTGCGCGCCAATCGTCTGGCGTTGTTGTCACAACTGCACCAGGCGATGAATCGCGTCGCAGATATTTCCAAATTGGCAACTTGATATGAAACTCATTATTCTCGATCGTGACGGCGTAATCAATTTTGACTCCGATCAATTCATCAAAAATCCGCAAGAGTGGAAACCGATCCCCGGCAGTCTGGAAGCAATCGCGCGCTTGAATCAGGCCGATTATCGCGTGGTGGTGGCGACCAATCAATCGGGCATCGGGCGCGGGCTGTTCGATATGCCGACGCTGAATGCAATACACGATAAAATGCACAAAGCCTGTGCTTTGGTCGGCGCGCGCATTGATGCGGTATTT
>JANYHX010000051.1 GCA_025362155.1 Gallionella sp.
GAGCTGGATGCGGATATCGTTTTCCTGCAAGAGGTGCAGGGGCAGCACGCTTATCATGCGGAACGCTACCACAACTATCCGCGCGGTGCGCAGCATGAGTTTATTGCTGAAAAAATTTGGCCGCATGCGGTATATGGCAAGAACTCGGTGTATGAGGCGGGTCATCATGGCAACGCAATCCTTAGCCGCTTTCCGATTTTGCAATCCCTGAATACGGATGTTTCCGCTCATCGTTTTGAAAGTCGCGGACTGCTGCATTGCGAGATTGAGCTTCCTAATCTGAAAAATCTGGCCGGGAAAAAGCCCGTTCATTGCCTGTGCGTCCATTTTGGTTTGTTCGCCAAAGGCAGGCGCACACAAACCAGCGCATTGATCGATTATGTGCGCAAAGAAATTCCGCCTGATGCGCCCCTCATCATTGCCGGAGATTTCAATGATTGGCGCAATCAAATGAGTAAAATTTTATCCGGCGAGCTGGGCATACACGACGTGTTTGATATGGCAGGCGGAAAACCGGCACGCAGCTTTCCCTCCCGCCTGCCTGTATTTCGTCTGGATCGTATTTATGTGCGCCAATTCAATGTGCTGCATAGCAACGTCCATATCGGCGGAAATTGGCAGCGCTTATCGGATCACGCCGCACTTTCCACCCAGCTAAAAAGTATATGACTGGCATTTTTAAGGTAGCGAAGAACCAATTGATGCTGTTGCAAAACGGCGCTGAATTTTTTCCGCAATTGTGTGCTGATATCGAGGCCGCTCAACATTCCATTTATCTGGAAACCTATCTTTTTGCCGCAGACGACATCGGACGCCTGGTGGCCGATGCATTACAACACGCTGCTGGCCGGGGAGTGATGGTGCGGGTGTTGCTGGATGGTTACGGTTCGGCAGAGTTGCCGAAGCAGTGGGTGGACGAGTTGCGCGCAGCGAAAGTTGAAGTGCAGTGGTACCGGCGCGATATTTCCCCGTTCACCTTCAGCCGCAGCCGGATGCGCCGCCTGCGTCGCCTGCATCGCAAACTGGCAGTGATGGACAATAAGGTAGCTTTTGTCGGCGGCATTAATATTACCAGCGATGTATGCAAGGATGAGAATTTCAGTGCATGCCGCTTCGATTACGCGGTGCGGGTGCAGGGTGCTGTAGCGCAGCAGATTCAGGGCGCGATGTTGCATTTGTGGGGGATTGTGTCTTGGGTCAATTTTCGTCGCCGCAGCAAGGAAATTGGGGGATTTGTTCTGGGCCGACCCAAACATGCGGTTGATTCTGCGATCACCTTTTTGTTACGTGATAATGTCGGTCATCGGCGTGATATTGAAAGCGCATACCTGAAAGCTATCGCCCGTGCGCAACGCGAAATTATTATTGCCAACGCTTATTTTTTGCCGGGCCGCGCTTTTCGTCTTGCCTTGAAAAAAGCGGTGCGGCGCGGGGTTCGTGTGGTATTGCTATTACAAGGCAAGGTTGAATACCGCTTGCAACACTATGCGACGCATGCGCTCTATGACCAATTGCTCGCGGCGAAAATTGAGATTTACGAATATCAGGCCAGCTATCTGCACGCCAAAGTGGCCGTGGTAGATGGTGAATGGGCAACGGTGGGTTCCTCCAATATCGATCCATTCAGTTTACTGTTGGCACGCGAGGCCAATTTGGCCATACATGACCCCGGTTTTGCCGGGGAGCTACGCGCGAGTTTGCTGACCGCAATTGCCCATGATGCGGTTCGTATCGAAGAGGGCTCTAACGTGTCGCGTAGTTGGATAGACCGGCTGAGCGCGCGCATCAGTTACGGGCTGGTACGCTGGGTGATTGGCCTGCTCGGCTATGGCAGATCCATTTGAATTATTTATTCAGTCGCACGCACCGCTATAATTGATGTCTAATATTATTGCTGCGTGAATATGCGTTCCTCCCCCATCCAACCAAAAAATAATACCAATCGCGCCGATTGGCAGACTCTTCGATCTCTGATTCCCTATCTACTGGAATTCAAATGGCGGGTGAGCGTTGCCATGACGCTGCTGATTTTTTCCAAGCTGGCCAATGTAACTGTCCCACTGGTGCTCAAGGAAATTATCGATGCGATGGATAAGAGCAAGGCGGTCCTGGTGGTGCCGCTTCTCCTGATCGTCGGCTACGGGGTGTTGCGCTTGTTCAGCACACTGTTCGGCGAATTGCGCGATGCGGTATTTGCCAACGTGACGCAGCGCGCCATCCGGCGGGTGGCATTGAAAGTGTTCGAGCATTTGCACAGCCTGAGCTTGCGTTTTCATCTGGATCGGCAAACCGGTGGGGTGTCGCGCGACATTGAGCGCGGTACGCGTGGGATTGGTTTTCTGCTCAATTTCACATTGTTCAATATCTTGCCGACGTTGTTGGAAATCGGGCTGGTGGCGGCAATCCTGCTCAAAAAATACAGCGTGTGGTTCGCCATCATCACGTTTATCACACTGGTAATTTACATTGCCTTTACCCTGTTCATCACCGAATGGCGCATGGTGGTGCGGCGCACCATGAACGATCTGGATTCCAAGGCTAATACCCGTGCCATTGACAGCCTGCTCAATTATGAAACAGTGAAATATTTCGGCAACGAGTAATATGAAGCGCACCGCTACGATCACCACATGGAGCATTGGGAAAAGGCTGCGGTACGCAATCAGACTTCGCTGGCGCTGCTCAATTCGGTGCAGAGCGTCATTATCGCCATCGGTATCACCGCACTGATGCTGCTGGCTGCCGATCAGGTGGTAAAGGGCAAAATGACGGTGGGTGACCTGGTGCTGGTCAACGTGTTCATGATCCAGCTCTATATGCCGCTGCATTTTCTCGGTTTCGTTTATCGCGAAATCCGCCATGCCCTGGCGGACATGGAAAAAATGTTCAGCTTGCTGCATGAGGATAGGGAAATCGCAGACGCGCCGAACGCGACTACCCTGCAAGTGGGCAATGCAGCTGTGCAATTCGAGCATGTCAGCTTTGCCTATGCGCCCGACCGGAAAATTTTGTTTGATGTAAGCTTTGCCATTCCGGCGGGACATACGGTGGCCGTGGTAGGCGCTAGCGGAGCCGGTAAGTCCACGCTATCGCGCTTGTTGTTCCGCTTTTATGATGTGCAGCAGGGACGCATTTCCATCAATGGTCAGGATATCCGCGGGGTGACGCAAACCAGTCTGCGCGCGGTAATAGGCATCGTGCCGCAAGATACCGTGCTGTTCAACGATACCATTTATTACAACATCGCTTATGGACGTCCGGGGGCGGCGCGCGAAGAAATTATTGCCGCGGCACACTCGGCGCATATTCACGATTTCATCGAATCTTTGCCGCAAGGCTATGACAGCATGGTGGGCGAGCGCGGCTTGAAATTGTCTGGGGGCGAGAAGCAGCGCGTGGCGATTGCACGCGCGATCCTGAAAAATCCGGCAATATTGATTTTCGATGAAGCGACTTCCGCGCTCGATTCAAAATCGGAAAAGGCGATCCAGGCCGAGTTGCGCGCAATCGCACAAAACCGTACCACGCTGGTGATCGCACATCGCTTGTCCACCGTGGTGGATGCCGACCAAATTCTGGTGATGGACCAAGGAAAAATCGCCGAGCGCGGAACACATCGCGAGTTACTCGCGCGAAACCAACTTTACGCACAAATGTGGGATCTTCAGAAACAGGAAGAACATGTGCAGCCTGCTTATTGATTTATCTCTATTTTAAGGTATGCTTCGCCATGTATCCTCATTGTGGGTAAGAAAACAATAATGAAAAAACGAATATTGCTGGTACTGGCTTGTCACGCGTTGGCGGGGACGGCTTATGCCGCGCATGCAGAAGGTATGCGCGGCCATCATCTCAAGGGTAAAACCTACACCATTCCGATGTCGCGCAGGATTTCGTCCCTCAAGGTGAGTTCCCATATCGCACTGATTTTTGATGAGCAGACGCAGCTCCCGCTCTATAATAAAAATTCGCAAATGGTTGTGCCTATCGCCTCCATTACCAAGCTGATGACCGCGATGGTGGTGCTGGATGCGATGTTGCCTATGGACGAACCCATGAGCGTTGCGGAAGATGACCCCGCTACCATTAAAAAAGCACGCTCAAGATTGCGCATCGGCATGACATTTACCCGCAGTGAAATGCTTAAACTGGCATTGATGGCTTCGGAAAATCGCGCCGCCCTTGCCTTGGCAAGAAGTTATCCGGGCGGCATACCGGCGCTGGTGGCAGCGATGAATACCAAAGCGCGCACCTTAGGCATGCTGAACACGCGGTTTTTTGACCCCACAGGATTAAATAGCGATAACGTCTCTACTGCGCAGGATCTGGTCAAAATGGTGACTGCCGCACGTGACTATGCCTTGATTCATGAATACACCACCACCGCCTCTCACTCAGTTGACGGCCTGGGCGGACGCGCACTACGCTTTAGCAATACCAATCCCTTGGTCAGGAATGCCTCTTGGGAAATTGGCCTGAGCAAGACCGGGTTTATCAACGAAGCCGGTCGTTGTCTGGTCATGCAAGCTACTATCAATCATCGTCCGGTCATCATCGT
>JANYHX010000126.1 GCA_025362155.1 Gallionella sp.
ATAACGGGATTCCCAAAGCATCGTTCCCATTATTCCTCAAGGAATGTGAGTTCAGATTCAACTATGGAACCCCTAAACAACAACTGAAATTATTGAAGGAGTGGGCTGGTATTTAGTGCTAATCTACTTCAGCCCCCTTTAAAAATTTCTTTGCCGAGCCACTCGTATCGGTAAACCCGATTATTTCCAATACCTATCAGGCTGGGTGGTGGCAAATTCCACCACGCCATCCAATTGGACGTTGGCCGTCTTTTTCAGCTTGGCAGCGCCAATACCAAAGTTCGTGCCTTCAATAAGCACTGGCCTGTCTTCCATCAATATTTTATACGACTCGGAAATGACAACAGGCGCCAAGGGGAGAGTAGGTGCGGGCATGGGTGCTGATGCAACAGCGGGAACAAGTGCAGGAGGTTCGCGGGACAGGTAAGTTGCCAAAGCTTCGATATCGTGGTCGGTCAACCGGGTGGTGATACGCAACATCATGCCGGAGCGATCATTTTCACGCTCTTCGGTTTTAAAGTCGGTTAATTGTTTTACCAGGTATTCCTTGTGCTGACCGCCGATTACCGGGAAAAGGTTATTGTTGAGCGGCTGCCCCTTGCCGTACTCGCCATGGCATTTAACGCAACGGAAGGCACCGGTTCTTTCATTGCCTTGAGTAAATAATTTTTCACCTTCCAGGTAGAGATTCTGCTCTTCAGAGGCTGCTATCGGGGTGCCTTCCATTTGTTTCTGGCTGGCGAAATAAGCTGCGATATCGAATAAATCCTTGAAATTGTCGACGCTCGCAGCCACGTCGCTCATGGTTTCATTATATCGTGCCCCATTCTGGAATTCACGCACTTGCTTCTGAATATAATCCGACCATTGGCCGGCAAGCTTCGGAAAAGTGGGCGCTACGCTGTTGCCATCCTCGCCGTGGCAACCTTGACACAGGGCGGATTTATCCCTGCCGGCAACAGGATCGCCATTACCGATACGTTGATTGATTTCTGATGGGCTGTCGCCAGCATAGGCAACTGACGCCGTGAGCAGGGCTACGGTCAAAACGACAAGATGATTTTTGTTGCAGTGCAACATGTATTCTCCTGGCAATACACTGGGCTGCCACAATTGTTTCTTATAAGCGTTGCTGCGTCAATTTTATTATGGCGAACAACGTCTCATTTTTCTGTCAATTTAAGCGGTCCACTACCCGAGTAACGATCCAGATAAAGGTAGATTACCGGTGTGATGAAAAGCGTAATTACCTGCGAAAATAACAATCCGCCGACTACCGCAAGCCCCAGCGGCTGGCGCAATTCCGCACCTGCACCAAAGCCAATGGCGATAGGCAATGCGCCCATAAGGGCCGCCGTGGTGGTCATCATGATCGGACGGAAACGCAGCAGACACGCGGTGCGGATTGCTTCATGCGGCGCCATGCCTTCATTACGCTGAGCATTGAGTGCAAAATCTATCATCATGATGGCATTTTTTTTGACAATGCCGATTAGCATCAGGATGCCGATCATGGCGATGATTGAAAGATCAATATTGAACAACCATAACATTGCCAAGGCGCCAACCGCAGCCGAAGGCAGGCCGGAGAGTATTGTGATCGGGTGGATATAACTTTCATACAGCACGCCCAGTAGCACATAGATCACCAGCAGTGCAGCGATGATCAGAATCATCTGGCTGGACTGTGACGACTGAAATGCCGCAGCATCGCCCCCGTAACTGGTGAGTATGCTGACCGGTATGTTCAGTTCTCGCTTGAATTGATCGATGCGTTGCGAAGCATCGCCGAGCGCCGCACCAGGCGCAAGATTGAATGAGATGGTCAATGCATTGAGCTGCCCGGTGTGATTGATTGAAAGAGGTCCCACTGCGCGCTCCACTGTTGCAACGGCCGATAACGGAACCAATGTGCCGCTCTTGGAGCGCACATAAATCTTGCCGAAAGCGTTCTCGTCGGCGCGGTCTTGGACGGGGACTTGCATAATGACCTGATAACTGTCGCTGGATGTGTAGATTGTTGAGACTTGGCGTTCACCAAAAGCACTGTAAAGCGCGGAACGAATATCGCCAATTTGCACGCCCAGCAGATTCGCCTTGTCACGATTGATATTAAGGTGCGCTTCCAACCCCTTCATTTGCGAGTCACTGGTGACATCGCGAAAAATGGCTTCCGCTCCCATGCGTGCCATCAAACCGTCGGCGGCTGCCCGCAAATCCTGGGCATGGACACTGCGCATCACATATTGATAGCGGCTCTTGCTAATGCGTCCGCCCAGCCTCAAATTCTGGATGGGGTTGATGAACACATTCACGCCGGGAATCGCACGCACTTCGCGACGTAACTCTTCAACCACTTTATCCATAGGCGGACGCTCGCCGCGCGGCTTGAGATTCATAAACAGGCGTCCGGTGTTGCTGTCGTTGGCATTGACAATCAGTGTATCGACAGCCGGATTGTCGCGGATTACTTTGCCGGTGCGCTGTAGCAAATCAGCCATGGCGGGAAAGGAAATGTCCTCGACTGCTTCCACCGTGATCGACGCCTGGCCGATATCCTCATTGGGAAAAAACCCCTTGGGCAAAGCCATGAACAGCGCGATGGTGACGGCCAACGTTCCGATCGCGATACTCAGCACGGTGCGATTATGCTGCAACGCCCAATCCAGTGCGCGCTCGTAGGATGACAACACTTTTGCGAAGCCGCGCTCGAACCATGCGGTCCATTTCATGCTCCACCCTGCTGTTTCATGCGCCGCCTGCTGGACAAGATAGCGGCTGGATAGCATCGGGATCAGCGTGAGCGATACCACTGCCGATACCAGCACGGCGATTCCTACTACACCGGCGAATTCATGGAATAACAGCCCGATTACGCCGGGCATGAAAAAAATCGGAATGAACACCGCCACCAGCGAAATGGAAATGGAAATGATGGTAAAGCTCATCTCCTTCGATCCTTGCAACGCGGCCTGCAAGGGCGGCATACCCTTTTCGATGTGGCGCACAATATTTTCCAGCATCACGATGGCGTCATCCACCACCAGCCCGACCGCAAGGGTAATCGCGAGCAGGGAAATATTGTCCAGGCTGTAACCTAAGGCGCGCATCAGCGCGATCGTTCCGAGCAGCGAGATCGGCAGCGAAAGTGCCGGAATAAGGGTAGCAGCAGGTTTGCGCAGGAACAGGAAAATCACCAGCACGACGAGGATGATGGTGATTGTCAGCGTGAACTTTACGTCATGGATTGAATTGCGGATCGATATTGAACGGTCGTTGCGCAACTGTAGCTGAACGGAGGAGGGCATTTGCGCGGTGAGCCCCGGCATTGCTGCCTTGATCGCATCCACCGTTGCGACGGTGTTGGCGCCCGGTTGGCGTTGCACCGAAAGCGTGATGGCGCGCTCGCCATTCGTCCAGCTTGCTGTCTTGACCGATTCGACGCTGTCCTCAACTACCGCAACATCAGAGAGCCGTACCGGATTACCGCCCTGGGCGCCACTCGGGGCTCCGCTCTGAGCCACAGCCGGCGAGGTGGCCACAATCAGGTTGGCAAATGCAGCAGCGTTGCTTAGCTGCCGGTTAGCCTGAATAGTAAGCGTCTGGCGGGAGCCGTCCAGCGTGCCGACCGGCGTATTTGCGTTGGCGCTATGTAGCGCTGTGGCAATATCATCAATGGTCAAATTCCGTGCTGCAAGCGCTGCCGGATCCACCTGTATACGCACTGCATATTTTTTCTGCCCATTGATGTTTACCTGTGCTACGCCGGGAAGTGTAGAGAGGGTCGGTGCAATCAGATTGCTGGCAAAGCTGTTTAAATCTGAAAGCGACATTGAAGGTGATGTCAGCGAGAGAAAAACAACCGGCGCATCGGCGGGATTAACTTTTTGGTAAGAGGGCGGCGTGGTCATTTCACTCGGCAACGCACGTTGTGCGCGCAACAAGGCGGCCTGCACATCGATCGCGGCACTATCGATATTGCGATCCTGGTCGAATTCCAGCGTGATCGAGGTGCTGCCCAGCGTGCTGGTCGAACTAATGACCGACAGGCCAGAGATGAGGGAAAATTGCCGTTCCAGTTGCGTGGCTACCGAAGAGGCCATGGTTTCGGGGCTGGCGCCGGGCAGAGAGGCGTTGACCGAGATGGTGGGGGTGTCATAGCTGGGCAACGCTGCAATGGGGATGTCAGTGTAGGCAATAATGCCGGCCAATACAGCGGAAGCCGACAACAGCACCGTCATGATCGGGCGGCGGATGCATAATTCTGAGAGGTTCATTGCTGGCTCGTGCGATCGGGTGATGCGGAGGCTTTACCTGTTGGCGTGCTTGGTGGGGCAGGTATATCGGGTGTAGCGGGTATGCCGGGTGTAGTGGGTATATTGGGTGTGCCGGATATACCGGAGGTATTTGCGGCATCTGCGGGCTTGCCGGTTTTCTTGGCGGTCGTTGGGTCTGCCTCAGCTACCACACTACCCGGTCTGAGATTTTGCGCACCTTCCACGACTACGCGCGCGCCCAATGCCACGCCATCGACCACCGCCACGCCGTCCTGAATCAAGCGCACATCGACGGGCTGCGATGCTACTTTGTGATCTTCCCCGATCACATAAAGAAATTTCTTTTCCGGACCTGTCTGCACTGCCTGTGCAGGAACCGTGAGGGCACCGCTCAGTTTAAGCGGCGCCAACGCCACAGTAACAAACATGCCTGGCCAGAGGCGATGATCTGCGTTGGAAAACTCCGCCTTGAGGCGAATAGTTCCGCTTGCCACATCTACAGTGTTATCGATGAATACCAAATGGCCTTTTTTGTTTTTTTGATCGGCTAAATCCAATTTTGCGATGACCGCTACGTCCCCTTTGGCAGAGGCTTGCTGTAAACCTGCAATTTCACGTTCTGGTAAAGTGAAGGTGACATTAATCGGGTCGATCTGTGTAATGCTGACCAATATTGCGCCGCTTGCGGTCGAGGTGCTACTTGGCTGCACCAGGCTACCCGGATATACCCCGATCACACCTGTGCGCCCGGCAATGGGTGCGGTGATTTCATCGAAACTGCGCGCTACCGCGGCCGCTTTTACAGAAGCCAGGTCAATGGCCAGTTGACTGCGTAAACCTTCGGCAAGCGTCTGTGTCGCATCAAAATCGGCCTGCGATATATATTCCTGCTTCAGTAACCCCCGGTTTCGTTCGAGATTGCGTTCGGCGTTCATCAGGTCGGAACGATCCTTGACCACCTGTGCTTCGGTTTTGCTGAGATTGGCATCCTCGGTGCGCGTATCCAGTGTGAATAAGCGGTCACCTTTATGCACGAATTGTCCTTCTTTAATATGCACGGCTTTGATGGTGGCACTGATCTGTGGACGTACATCAACCGTTTGCAGAGCTGATACTGTGCCGTTTGCCGTGAGCCTGACTGAAATGTCAGCCTGTGTAAGGCGCGCACTCACCACCTGGATTGCGCTCGCCCCCTTGGCTTTGCCCGTGGCATTTTTGGTCTGCCATTTCCAGATGCCAGCTGCCAGCGTGGTCAGTGAAATGGCAGCCAGTAAGATAACCCATACACGCCGCTGGGCGCGTGCCGGAGATTTTTTATGAGGTATAACTTCCATTTAAAAGGTGCTCCTAAAACGATGGGTCCTCTGCTGGCGCGATGAATGGGGGATGCGTATTACTGGTAGCGCAACGCCTCAATCGGATCAAGTTGCGCGGCTTTTCGCGCCGGATAAAAGCCAAAGAAAATTCCTACTGTTGCTGCCACGCTGAAAGCCACCACCACCGAACTGCCGGAGATAATAACCATTGTGCCGGTCAACTCGTTGGCTAACAGTGCGCTGGCTATCCCTAGCAATAGTCCAATGAAACATCCCAGCACCGAAATAATGATGGCTTCCAGCAGGAATTGCAGCAGGATGTCTTTTTCGCGCGCGCCGATCGCCATGCGGATACCGATCTCGCGGGTGCGCTCGGTGACCGACACCAGCATGATGTTCATGATGCCGATACCGCCGACCAGCAGCGATACCGACGCGATGGCGCCCAGCAACAGCGACATGACGCGCGTGCTTTCTGCGGCGGAATCTGCGGCGGCGGTGAGGTTGCGCAGGAAGAAATCATTCTCCATACCTTCACGTATATGGTGCCGCTGGCGCAACAGTTCGGTCATGGATGCCTCCACCTCCGGCATGATTTCCTGGGTGCCAGTTTGGACCATCACCATGCGTACCGACCCCGGAAATTGCGCGCCGAACACCTGACGTTGCGCAGTAGTGAGCGGAATGAGGATGGTGTCGTCCTGATCGCGGCCATCCATGCCTTGACCTTTTGTTGCCAGCGTCCCGAGGACAACAAACGGGCTTTGCCTGATGCGGAAGGTTTTGCCCACCGGGTCTTCGTCGCCGAATAAATTTTGCGCGGCGGTTTTGCCAATTAATGCGACACGAGTGGCGGAACGGACATCCGAATCAGTGAAGGCTGCCCCGGAAATCACCGGCCACGAACGTGCGTCGAGATAACCGGGAGTCGTGCCGATAATAGACGTATTCCAGTTATTGGGCCCATACACGATTTGCGCATTGCCGGGATGTATGGGAGCGACGGCTTGCACGCCGGGTAGTTCTGCAATTGCATCCGCATCGCTCACCGTCAAGGTGAGATTGCCACCACCACCGGAACGTACCCCGCCTGCCGAAGTGCTGCCGGAAAGCAATATGAACAAATTGCTACCCATCGCGGCGATAGTTTGTTTGATCGCATATTGCGCGCCCTGCCCGATAGCCATCATCAGCACTACTGCACCGACGCCGATTACCATGCCCAGCATGGTAAGCATCGTGCGCAGGCGGTTGGCACCCATCGCACGCCAGGCTTCGCCGAGCATCGCCAATATCATGCGGTAGCCTCTTGTCGAGGTGTAACCTGATCGCTAACGATGCGTCCATCAAAAAAATGCACTTTTCGTTGGGCGTGACGGGCGATGTCTTCTTCGTGGGTGACCAGCACAATGGTGATGCCTTCGCTGTTCAGCTCTTCGAACAGAGTCATGATTTCTTCGCTGGTATGGCTGTCCAGGTTACCGGTGGGCTCATCTGCCAGTATCAGGCGCGGGTGGTTGACCAAAGCACGCGCAATCGCAACCCGTTGTTGTTGACCGCCGGATATCTGATTGGGCAAGGAAGCCGTTTTATCTGCAAGCCCTACTTTAGCGAGCAGTTCCTGGGCGCGCTGCTGGCGTTCTTTATGCTCAATGCCGCAATAAATAAGCGGCAGTGCAACATTATCCAGTAACGTCATACGCGGCAATAAATTAAAACCCTGAAACACGAAGCCGATCGTGCGATTGCGCAGCAACGCCAGTTCGTCTTTACTCAGCTCAGCCACGCTGCGCCCATCCAGAATATAGCGACCGCTAGTGGGCGCATCAAGGCAACCCAGAATATTCATGAAGGTGGATTTCCCAGAACCGGAAGGACCCATGATTGCGACGAATTCTGCGGCAATAATGCTGAGATTCACCTCTTTGAGTGCCGGGAATAACCCGGCAGAGGTCTGATAGGACTTGTGCAAGCCTTCTATGCGAATTACAGCGTCGCGCATTGCAGAGTCGACCATTAGAACATTCTCATTGGCGGCTTGCTGCCGGAATTTTTTGACTTGTCTTCACTTTGTGCCTCGCCAATCACTATCTGGTCGCCCGCCTTGAGCTCCCCGCCGGCAATTTCAGTATTCCGGTTATCGGTGATGCCAAGGGATACGCTGACTGGTTTCAGGCCATTTTGATCCAGCACATACACCTTGCCGGAAAATGCCTCATGCGGATGTCCGGACAGATGTTTTTCGTCTTTGGGTTTTGCATTATTCGTTGAGTCGCCGGTGCGGTTTCCGCCATTTTTTTGCCCGTCGTTTTTGGGATTTCCGGTAGGCATTTGATTCGCGGCAGGTCGTTGCTCCTCCGCCGTGGCGGGCTTGAAACGCAGTGCTGCATTCGGGACCAGTAACACATTCTTGCGTTCGGCCACCGCAATATTCACATAGGCGGTCATGCCGGGCAGCAACGTCTGGTCGGGATTATCAACATTGACCACCACGTCATAGGTGACTACATTTGATACCGTGGTTGGATTCAGACGTATTAATTTAACTACACCTTTAAAATTCTGGTTGGGGAACGCATCCACAGTGAAACGTACCATCTGACCGACGCGTATGCTGCCGATATCGGCCTCGGCAAAATTGGCATCGATTTGCATCTTGGATAAATCCTGTGCGATTTTGAACAGCGTCGGGGTTTGTAAACTGGCCGCAACAGTTTGGCCGACATCCACGGATCGATCGACCACCACTCCTGATACCGGCGAGCGGATTACCGAGTAGGCCATATTTGCAAGGTCTTTTTCCACTGTTGCTTGCGTCAATTGCAATTGTGCTTGAGCCGCTTTTTTTGCTTGTACGGCAGTATCCAGCTCCTGACGCGAGACATAGTCCTGTGCGAACAAACTGCGCATACGTCCTTCATTGGCAGTAGCCAGTTCTAGGGATGCTTGGGCACTATGCACATTGGCGGCGCTTTGTTTTTGCTGTGCTGCGAGCAGCGCATCATCAAGTTCCAGCAAAATCTGACCCTTTTCCACTTTGCTGTTGAAATCCACATAGAGTTTTTTTACGGTACCGGAAACCTGTGTGCCCACACTGACCAGTGACACTGGATTGATCGTGCCATTAGCCGAGACTGTTTGGCTGATGTCGCCTTTTTCTACAGCTTGGGTACGATATTGCACAGAGGCGACCCTAAAGAATTGTACATAAACGACGAGGCCAATGCCGACGATGGCAATGGAAAAAATAATCCAGCCAAGGGAGGAGCGAAACAATTTATTCATGGTTGATTTTTTGGCGATGAATTTTCGCCGGGTTGTTCGCCGATTCCTGACAAGGTTTGCACCAAGCTGGCATCCAGGTTTCCCATGGCCTGAGCCAGGGTGGCGCGGCTGATATTCCAATTAAAGATGGATTGAATACGCTGCTGACGCGCACCAGCGAGCGCACTTTGCGCATTCAGCACATCCAGTATGCTGCCTACTCCGGCCTTGTAACGCCCGAGTGCAACCTGTTCCGATTGTTCCGCGCTACTCAATAAATCAGCGGTGGTGCGCACCGATTGAGTTGCAGTGGTGAGATTCTGATAAGCGTTCCAGACATCCAGCGCCACCTGTAAACGTAATTGATCCAGTTGACTACTCTTCACTTCCGTTTGTGCCTCGGCAGCGCGCACACGATAGGTGGTTGCATAGCCGGAAAAAATCGGCACATTCAAGCTAATGCCCACCAAAGAATTATTTGAAGTAATTCCTTCGCTATTGATTCGATTGGCTGAAGCGTTCAAAGAGATAGATGGTCTGCCAAGTGCGCGAGCCGCATCTGCGCTGCTTTGAGCCGCCTTTAGCTGGGCGGCGGCGGCTTGCAAATCCGGACGATGTTGACGCGCCGCTTCGATCAGCGTGTTGACATCGCCCTCAAAATTATTCGGTATCAATGTGGTATTGGCAGGTGCCAGCGCGACATTGCGGTTGGCATCAAGTCCCAGCATGTTTGCCAAAGCGCCTTGCGCATTCTTGTAATTGCCCTCGATGGTAATGCGATTCAATGTGGCTTGTGAATAAGCTGTTTGTGCCTGGAGTTTATCAGCAGGCGTGGCGCTCCCGGCGTTATAACGCGCTTCGGCAGCGGCAAAACTTTCCTTGGCAGCACGTTCTGATTCCAGCGCCGCATCAAGGGCGGCGTAGGTTGCTTGGACTTGGTAATAGGCTTGTACAGCGGAAAGAAAAACTGTTTGTACAATATTGTCCTGCGTAGCAATCGCAGCTGCGAGCAATTGGCGCGCATTTTCCACATTGGCAGCGCGCGCGCCGAAGTCGTAGAGCAGATAGGAAAGAGTCACGTCTACGCTGCGTTGATTTAGGCCAGCTGCACTTCCAGAAATATTGTGAGTGGCTCCGGCATTCAGCGTAGCACTTGGCAGATAAGCAGCTTTGCTCACGCCCACTAATGCCGCCTGTACTCGCGCATTTGCCCATCCTATGCGGGTTTGTGGATTGTTGCACAACGCAAGATTGACTATATCCAGTAAATTGAGTGCCAGGTTTGGTATTGGCTCCGCACAAGGATCATTGACCCCGCTGTCTAAACGCAGGGCAGGTTTGAGCGGCTGCATCGCACCAGTATTGAATGGATCGGAAGTTTCTGCCGCGATAACGAGACCGCTCCAAAGAGGGAACAGTATATATAAGGCGTAGCGATGCAAATGAGTTGGCATGAGAATAACGAATTTCAGGCAGTCTTAAGTATCGGCGATTCGGATTTTTCGGACAATGGTTGTTTTGTAATGAATTGTTTTTTGATTTGCTGATTTTGCAAGGATAGTTTTTGTATTATTTATATTCGGCCAGCGCTTCAGCTTTACAAGCCCAGGTCGCATCACTATAATGCGCCCTCTTTTGAGGTACCGGGGGTATAGCTCAGCTGGGAGAGCGCTTGCATGGCATGCAAGAGGTCAGCGGTTCGATCCCGCTTATCTCCACCAAGAGCTTTAAAGTCAAAAGTCCCCATCGTCTAGAGGCCTAGGACATCGCCCTTTCACGGCGGTAACACGAGTTCGAATCTCGTTGGGGACGCCACTAAATCCCGACTTATAACTGGTATCTTGTAATGGATACAACATATTAACGTCTCTGGATCGAGCGTGATGCGCTCAACCATTCCTTGTAATATATTTTTCAGTACGTGGGGGTCAAGGTCTTGCATGCTCTCCGCCATCGCGATGAGCATTCTGGCAACATCCGCCTCGCTGATTTCGCGCAGCACCTGGCTGTGGTTTGCGGTTTGTTCAATAGCCGCAGTTTGCGCTATCAGGCTTTCCAGATTTCTTTCGTGCACTTCAATAGCCCGCAGCAGCGGTGCAACGCACTTTGCATAATTCAGCGTTATGTTCATTTACCGCATGACAACACCGCCTTGCAGCAGCGTCGAGAGGGCGCGGCATGCCCAGGCTACCACTGCACCAGCGGGCCTGCGAACGGCGAGCGCTTGATGGCGCGGTCGTTTAATGCGCCAGTTACACATCGTTCTCGTCGATTGTTGTAAGCAATTCTAAAGAGATGTCAGCAATGGGCGCAATTCGATTGGCTTGTTTGCGAATGCTCTTCTCAAACATATTCCTTGCAAACCGTGCGTTGCCAAAGGAGTTGTTTCGAGCGACAAATTCTTTTTGAAAAATAATTATTAAACGGTTCCTCGCAGCTTGAGAAACCTGATACCCAGCAGACCGTGCAAATCCTTCAAAAATTTCGACAAGCTGCCCCGGTTGGTAGTCCTCAAATTCGATGTACTGATTGAACCGTGAGCGCAGTCCTGGATTGGATTCTACAAACGTTTTCATTTTGTCTGTGTATCCTGCCACCACAACAACCAGCTCGTGCCGGCTGTCTTCCATCATTTTCAACAGCGTGTCTATGGCCTCCTGCCCGTACTGGTCTTTCGCTTCTGATGGGCTGAGTGAATATGCCTCATCTATGAATAAAACGCCGCCGAGTGCTGCGTTTGCGACCTCTTTTGTCTTGATCGCAGTTTGACCAAGATAACCCCCTACCATTCCGGCACGGTCTGTCTCAACTAGGTGCCCCTTTGGTAATATCCCCAGCGATGCGTAAATCTGCGCCAACAATCGAGCGACCGTGGTTTTCCCGGTTCCCGGACTACCGGAAAAAACTAGGTGAAGCGATATGGTCGGGGCAGGCAAGCCCTTTGCTCGCCGAAGTTTCTGTACCTTCAGGAAATTGACGAGTTCTTTCACGACCTCCTTTACCGATTCCAACCCAACTAGATTGTTTAACTCCTGCGTTTTTTGTTCAAAACTCTTTGCGCTTTTTGTACCAGAAAATCCTTGAGCTTGCTTCTGGGTAGGACTTGACGCCGTGACTACCTCGCGCGGTTCAATAAAATTTGCCATATAGTCCGATTGCTGAGTGATCTGCGCTGTAATATCACGGTTAGATTTGCAAAGTCGTAAAGCGTTTTCAGGCGTGAAGGGTTCAGTGATGCCGCGCCAGCCAACCAAACGGACTGCTGCCAGTCGTTGATCAAATTCAATATTGCTTTCCCGATTGGCTTGCTTGCGACGTTCATTGATAAGCATGGTAACTTCTTTCGTTACCACTTCAGATTGGCCGCCCAATACCGACAGGAACACGCCGGAGCGTACTCCTGTAGCTGTGTTGATGTACTCGAACTCAAATGCTTGCTGTACATTGGCATAGTTTTTTTGCTCGAATTTCAGCATTGCACGTTTCTTTTCATCTGAGTCGATGGTGTAAAATTTTTGCTCAAAGTCTAGTAGCGCACGTTTTTCTTCATCTGAGATGTTGCCATCGGCTTTGCAGATCGCGTTCGCAAGCCGGAATAGCATTCCTTTAGCTAAGAATGCTGAACAAGTTCCATGATAATTGTCATATGTTTGGAGACAGCCCAAGAGGAACGTCGTATCTGGCATACCATTATTGCGGAGCATGGTTTCACGAAGTTGGCGAATTAGCTCGTCGCTGGAAAACCGCCGAATACCTTGAAAAACGGAAAGAACAAGTTGCTCCACGTAGGTGGCTTCATCAGCGTGAATATAACCATCCGCATTTGCAAAATGCGACATCGTTTGGAGTAGCGCATCTAGCACTAATTGCTCGCCGTCAATGAGCGCCAAGCCTGCGCCCGCCCTGCTAATGCGTCGCCCAACGGCACGGCGTACCTTAATGCAGCAGGCACCAGCATGGCCTCGTCGGCTTCGAATAGTGTGAGGCGGCCATTCCCGATGTTTTGTATCTTCACACTGCTCTCGGCAAATCACTCCCCCCGCTTGGCAAAAAGAACCCCCATCCCATCCTGATAAACCATCTTCCAGCCCGGATTATTCTGTAAATAAGCGACGACAGGATAGCGTTCTCCGCTAAAAGCATTCGCATAAGGCACCAGAACAAAGTTGAAATTCGCTTGCTCGAAAAAACGTTTTCCTTCCGGTGTAGCCCACAATATATGGGTATACGGCACGATACGAGTTGGGTCGAGCATGCGGCCATCCACGAACACGGTGATCGTACCGGACAAATGCCAAATCAGATAACCGCCCCAATTCATGGCATTGAACATTCTGCCATCCAGTTTGTTGGCTTGAATGAAAGCCACCGCCCCGGAAGGAAACCTCTGCTCTTGCATACCATGCTGAAACACCTGTTTCTGCTTGAAACCATACGCCAAAAAAGCCAACGCCACGGCCAGCACGATCAAATTAACTGCAACGGCAGGTGGTTTAATACGGTTGAACATAAGGTTTAAACTGGCTGCCACGTAGGGGGCGGCAAGCAAGACGAATAAAGGAATGTAACGAAAGCCAGTTAGACTGATGGCGCCTATGGCGACAACCACAATTCCTTGCTTCAAATAAGTCCTGTTAAATAAACCCGGCAAGGACACCACTGTTATACCCATGAATACCCAGTAATACAGCGTGGTGGGCCATAACGCCCATGGGCTGGCATATTCGGAGGTGATGTTGCGAATCGGATTACTTTCCAGAGCCATGATATGTTTGAAGGTGGTAAAGCCATTGGGCGCTAACACCAAGACAGCGGCACTCAAACCCACTACCCATAACATCGCCCTGATCCCCGGTGTGTTGCAAGGCCTCCCTGCCAATCGGTTTTCAAGAACATAACCGGCACCATACAATCCCAACGCTATCTCGCCTAGCACCGCACCGCCATGAGTGTTACTCCACATCAGCATGACCACTGGAATGCTATAAAGTAGCCAACGTTTTCCGCTGCGCGCAAAACTATCCAGCAGTAGAAAAATTAGCGATAAATATAAAAAGGAAAAAAGTTGCGGACGTTCACCGGTATGCAGCAGAATTGCCAACCCAGACAATGCTGTTATAGGAAAGGAAAACAGACTGAGGGTGGTT